>NZ_JAMYSN010000010.1:0-206311 GCF_040321955.1 Mesorhizobium sp. M0217
GGGGGTTACCCCCCCCGGCCGGCTTGTCCGTGGGTTCCGCCCTGGCCCGCGCCCTGGCCCCCGCCCCGCCCTATTGCCGCGGGCGGGGCGGGGCCCCCGGGCCCGCTCACTTCACCGTCCGCGGCGACTTTCGCCAGCACGCCGCAACCCACCCCGCAATAGGGGCAGGTGGTCCTCACCTCGCGCGCTTCGCCCAGTTCCATGCTTCAGGCCGCGCGGCTGGCCAGCGCTTTCAGCGCAATGAACAGGAGCTCGCCCTCGATCCGCACAGGAATGGTGCGCACGGCGCCCTCGTCGGCGCCGAGCGCCTTGCCCGTCTCCAGCGAGATGACCCAATTGTGCAAGGGACAGGTGACGGCGGTGCCGTGGACGATGCCTTGGCTCAGCGGCCCACCTCTGTGCGGGCAATGATCGTCGATGGCATAGACCTGATCGTCCTGCGTGCGGAAGACGGCGATCTTGCCCTCGGGTGTGTCGACGCAGCGCGCGCCACGCCGCGGGATGTCGGAGAGTGAGCCGATCGATATCCAGTCCATTTTGATCACTCCGCCGCCTGCGCAAACCCGACAGAAGCCATTGGCCGGAACTCGTGCTTGTCCTTGCCGGAGACGCGTTCCGACCACGGGTCGACCTGGGCGAATTTCTGGCTGAAGACGAAGCGCTCGTAATAGGCCTTGCGCTTTGCACCGTCGTCCATGATCTGGCGCTTGATCTCGGGGATGCCGATGCGCTTGGCCCATTTGTAGATGCGCTCGAGATAGCGGCCCTGCTCGCGATACATCTGCGTCAGCGCCACGATATGCTCCAGCGCCTCGTCCTCGGTCTTGACCAGGCCAAGCACTTCGGTGCCCTTGATGTCGAGGCCGGCGGCGCCGGCGAAATGGATCTCGTAGCCACTGTCGACACAGATCACGCCGACATCCTTGCAGGTCGCCTCGGCGCAGTTGCGCGGACAGCCCGACACCGCCATTTTGACCTTGGCCGGGGTCCACGAGCCCCACATGAATTTCTCGATGCGAATGCCGAGGCCGGTCGAATCCTGCGTGCCGAAGCGGCACCAGTCGGAGCCGACACAGGTCTTCACCGTGCGCAGGCCCTTGGCGTAAGCATGGCCTGAGACGAAGCCGGCCTGGCCGAGATCGGCCCACACCGCCGGCAGATCCTCCTTGCGGATGCCCAGCATGTCGATGCGCTGGCCGCCGGTGACCTTGACCATCGGTATCTCGAACTTGTCGACGACGTCGGCGATGGCGCGCAGTTCGGCGGCGTTGGTGACGCCGCCCCACATGCGCGGCACCACCGAATAGGTGCCGTCCTTCTGGATGTTGGCGTGGACGCGTTCGTTGATGAAGCGCGACTGATAGTCGTCGGCGTAATCGTTCGGCCAGTCGCAGACGAGGTAGTAGTTGAGCGCCGGCCGACATTTTGCGCAGCCGCAGGAGGTCGTCCATTCCAGCTCCTGCATGACGGCGGGAATGGTCTTCAGGCTCTTGGCGATGATCAGCCGGCGCACCTCGTCATGGCCGAGCGTGGTGCAGCCGCACATCGGTTGCACGGCGGCCGGGTTGTATTTGTCGCCGATGGTCAGCACCATCAGCTTCTCGACCAGCCCGGTGCACGAACCGCAGGAAGCCGATGCCTTGGTGTGGGCGCGCACGTCGTCGAGCGAAGCCAGGCCCTTGGCCGTGATCGCGCCGGTGATCTTTCCCTTGCAAACGCCGTTGCAGCCGCAGATTTCCGCATCATCCGGCAAGGCTGCAACGGCCGCCATAGGGTCCAGCGGGGCACCCCCCTGGTAGGACTGGCCGAAGATGAGCGTGTCGCGCATCTCCGATATGTCGGTCTGCTTCTTCTTGAGATCGTTGAACCAGGCCCCATCCGCCGTCTCGCCATAAAGCACGGTGCCGATGATGCGGTCGTCCTTGAGCACAAGGCGCTTGTAGACGCCGGCGGCGGCATCGCGCAGCACGATCTCCTGGCGGTCCTCGCCTTCGGCGAAGTCGCCAAGCGAGAACAGGTCGATGCCGGTGACCTTGAGCTTGGTCGGCGTGTCCATGTGGACGAAGGCCGCTGCCTCGTTGCCGGCCAACTGGTTCGCGGCAACGCGCGCCATCTCGTAGAGCGGCGCGACCAGCCCGTAGACCTGGCCGTTGACCTCGGCGCATTCGCCGAGCGCGTAGACGTCGGGGTCGTTGCTGCGCATGCCGGCATCGACGACAATACCACGATTGACGGCTATGCCGGCCTCCTTGGCCAGCGCCGCATTCGGCCGGATGCCGACCGCCATCACCACCAGCGTTGCCGGGATGATGGTGCCGTCGGCAAGCTCCACCTGCCCGACCTTGCCGTTGCCGGTGATCGCCTGGGTGTTGGCCTTGGTGATGACCTTGATGCCGCGCTGTTCCACCGCGCGCTGCAGGAGATAGCCGGCGGCTGGATCGAGCTGACGCTCCATCAATGTCGGCATGACATGCAGCACGGTGACGTCCATGCCTTGGGCGTTCAAACCTGCTGCCGCCTCCAGCCCGAGCAGGCCGCCGCCGATGACCACGGCCTTGGCGCGCGACTGGGCGGCAAGCATCATGGCCTGAACATCGTCGAGGTCGCGATAGGTCAGCACGCCCGGCAGATCGTGACCGGGCACCGGAATGATGAAAGGCACTGATCCGGTGGCGATGACGAGCTTGTCGTAAGGCTCGGTGACGCCGTGGTCGGAGGTGACGGTCTTGGCCGCCCGGTCGATGGCGACGATCTTGTGACCCTTGTAGAGGGTGATGTTGTTGGCGATGTACCAGCCGTCGCCGTGGATGATGATTTCCTCATAGGCCTTTTCGCCGGAGAGAACCGGCGACAGCATGATGCGGTCGTAGTTCACCCGCGGCTCGGCGTTGAAGATGGTCACGGTGTAGCGGCCCGGCGCCTGTTCGAGCAGATGCTCCAGCATGCGCCCAGGGGCCATGCCGTTGCCGATGATGACGAGCTTTTCGGTCATGGCGTTACTCCGCGGCTTCGACGAAGCGATGACGTTCATAGAGGAACTTCAGCACCGCTTCGCGGCAGCGCAAAAAGGTGCGGTCGGAAGAGAGTTCGACGCGGCGACGCGGCCGTGCCAGCGGCACCGCAAGCACCTCGCCGATGGTCGCCGCCGGACCGTTGGTCATCATGACGATGCGATCGGACAACAATACCGCCTCGTCGACATCGTGGGTGATCATGATCGTCGTCGAGCCGAGCCTGGAATGGATGTCCATGACCGCGTCCTGAAGATGGGCGCGCGTCAGCGCGTCGAGTGCACCGAACGGCTCGTCGAGCAACAGGATCTTCGGCTCCATGGCAAGCGCCCGGGCAATGCCGACGCGCTGCTTCATGCCGCCCGATATTTCGGCCGGCCGCTTGTCCTTGGCATGGGCCATCTGCACGAGATCAAGATTGCGCATGATCCAGTCATGCCGTTCGGTCCTGCTCTTGGAACGACCAAAGACTTTCGACACCGCCAGGCTGATGTTTTCGTAGACGGTGAGCCATGGCAGCAGGCTGTGGTTCTGGAACACCACGGCGCGCTCGGGTCCGGGGCTGTCGACCTCCTTGTTTTCAAGCAGCACGGCGCCGGCGGAAACCTTGGTCAGCCCGGCGATCAGATTGAGCAAGGTCGACTTGCCACAGCCGGAATGGCCGATGATGGAGACGAATTCGCCCTTGTCGATGGTCAGCCTGATGTCCTTGAGCACCTCGCTGACCTGACCGCCGCGGGCAAAGGATTTGTCGATATGGTCGAGCTTCAGATAGGCCGTCATCGCCCTCTCCTCACTTTGCCGTTGTGCCGCGGGTGACGAAAGCGCCGACCGCAGCGACCAGGCGGTCGAGGCAGAAACCGGTGACGCCGATATAGGCGAGCGCGACGATGATGTCGGGCAGCCGCGACGAGTTCCAGGCGTCCCAGATGAAGAAGCCGATGCCGACGCCGCCGGTCAGCATTTCGGCGGCGACGATGGCGAGCCAGGACAGGCCGATGCCGATTCTGAGGCCGGTGAAGATGTAGGGTGCGGCGGCCGGAACCATGATCTTGACGAAGAATTCGAACTGGTTGAGCCGCAAGATGCGTGAGACGTTGCGGTAGTCTTCCGGAATGTTTCGCACGCCGACGGCGGTGTTGATGATGATCGGCCAGATCGAGGTGATGAAGATAACGAACAGCGCCGACGGGCTGGAATCGCGGAAAGCAGCCAGCGACAGCGGCAACCAGGCCAGCGGCGGCACGGTGCGCAGTATCTGGAACACCGGATCGAGGCCACGCATGGCCCAGATCGACTGGCCGACCAGGGCGCCGAGCGCGACGCCGACGATCGCCGCCAGGCCGAAGCCGATGGCGACGCGCTGCAGAGAGATCAGCACCCGCCACGCAAGGCCGATATCCTGCGGGCCGTTGTTGAAGAACGGATGCGCGATCAGGTCATAGGCCTCGTTCCACACCTGGCTGGGCGGCGGCAGGCTGGCGGTCGGCGACGAGCAGGCGATCTGCCACACGACCAGCATGAAGGCGATAACGATGACCGGCGGCACCAGGGCGGTGGCCAGCCTGCCGGCGATCGCGATCGGGTCGAAGCGGCGCCGCGCTTTGGCGGTGAAAGCGATGACCGCGGCAGGCTTCGCGGGGAACGCCTTCACCGTGGTTTCCTCAATGGCTTGGATGGACATGTCTGAGTATAACTCCGGGGTCGATGCGGGCGACAAGCGGCGAAGCGCCGTTGCGCTGGGGGCGACAAACGGCGCAACGCGCCGTTTGCGCCGGTCAAGCCGATGCCTTGATCTTCAGGCTGTCGAGATAGGCCGACGGGTTGGCCGGGTCGAAAATCTTGCCGTCGAAGAATGTCTCGACGCCACGCGACGACGAGGCCGGAATATCGGCTGCGGCAACGCCGAGATCCTTCGCCGCCTCGCGCCAGATATCCTCGCGATTGACCTGATCGACCAGCGTCTTGATGTCGGTGGTCGGCGCGAATTTTCCCCAACGGATGTTTTCGGCGAGGAACCAGCTGTCGTGGCTCTTGTAGGGATAGGAGACGCCACCCTTCCAGAATTTCATGTAGAGGTCAGTGCCGGTGGCCACGCGGCCATTGCCGTAGTTGATGTCGCCCTTGAGGCGGCCGATAATGTCGGCGACAGGCACGTTCATCCATTGCCGCTTGCCGATGATGGCGGCCATCTCGTCCTTGTTCTCCGTGGCCTCACACCATTGCTGGGCCTCCATGACGGCCATCACGATCGCCTTGGTGGCGTTCGGGTATTTGTCGATGAATTCGGCGCGGAGGCCGAGCGCCTTTTCGGGATGACCCTTCCACAGTTCGCCGGTGGTGGCGGCGGTGAAACCAACGCCCTGGTGGACGAGCTGTTCGTTCCACGGTTCGCCAACGCAGAACACGTCCATGTTGCCGACTTTCATGTTGGCGACCATCTGCGGCGGCGGCACGACAATGGTCGAGACGTCCTTGTCGGGATCGATGCCGCCGGCGGCAAGCCAGTAACGGAGCCACAAATCATGGGTCCCGCCCGGGAACGTCATGGCGGCCTTGATTTCCTTGCCGGCCGCCTTCTTGGCGGCGAAGGCGTCCTTCAGCTTGGAGGCGTCGAGCCCGACACCGGTGCCGGCGTATTCCTGCGCAACCGAAATGCCCTGGCAGTCGTAGTTGAGCCGCGCCACGATAGCCATCGGCATCGGCTGGTTGTTCTGCGTCACCTTGCCGGTGTGCATGAGATAGGGCAGCGGCGTCAGGATGTGAGCGCCGTCGATGCCGTTGGCTTCGCCGCCGAGCATCAGATTGTCGCGCGTCGCGCCCCAGGAGGCCTGCTTGATCACCTCGACGTCGGGCATGCCGAACTTGGCGAACAGCCCCTTCTCCTTGGCGATCATCAGCGGCGCCGCGTCGGTCAGCGCGATGAAGCCGAGCTTGGCGCCGGTGACCTCCGGAGCGGTCGTGGCGGCATAGGCGCCCGAGGGGAAGAGCTTGCGGGCCGCCACGAACAGGCCGGCCGTCATGGCGCTGCTGACAAGAAAATCGCGGCGCGTCACATCCTTGAGCGATGTTCCCGTCCCGATCCATTTTCCTATTTTTTCTTTCATCGTGATCTCCGGTTGAACGCTTCGTCGAGTGGCCCAAAACAAAAAAGCCGCCGTCCAGGCCTCGCGCGTCCGTACATCCGGGATCGCGTCGTTGACCTGAGCGGCAGCTTTGCCTGTGGCGCCCGCCATTGGACGCCTGTTCCGTGACCCGCGAAGGGTCTGGCTAATTCAAAGCAGGAACCGTGCCAGTTCTGAGTGAAACGAAAAACCTAAATGAAATCAACATTACGCGCCAGACGCCGGCACGTGAGGCGACATCGCAAGCAGGTCAAAGATTGTTCATTACAGCAATCGCACGCACATTTTTTGTGCAATGCACAAGAATGGCGCGAGAATGATCAGGCTTCCGCGCGAGCGACTTTCTGGCGCGCTATATAGCCGTCGATCTCGTCGGGGTCGAAGGTCTGACCGTCGAAGAAGCCGTCCGGCCCAAGCACCAAGCCTGCCCCAGTCGCACCGACAGCCGTGGCGACCTTAAGCGCGCCCTCGACCTTCGCATTGGCGCCGGGAAGTGCAACGCCAAGCGGCTTTAGCGCCGAGCGGTAGAGGTCCGGACGGTAGCAGTCACGGGCGATAGCAAGGTTTTCCGGCGTGTGCTCGACATGCCCCCAGCGCACCATCTGCGTATAGAACCACAGCGCATGGCTCTTCCACGGAAAGTTCGCCGCCTTGTCGAAGGGCAGGAAGAAGTCGTCGACATCCAGTTCGGCGCCGCCGCCCAGTTCAAGATGGCCGGTCAGGATCGGCATCTGGACAGCTGGTGGCAGGCCCAGGAAGCCAGCTTGAGCCATCACACCAGCCAGTTCGGCGTGGTTGCCCGGATCCTGGCACCAGCGCGCCGAATGATGCAGCGCGCGCAGCAATGCTGCCAGCGCGACCGGGTTCTCCTGCGACCAGGCCTTGCGCACGCCGATCACCTTCTCCGGACTGTTGCGCCACAGCAGCGCCTTGACGGTGACGATATGGCCGGTGCCGGCGGCGACCGAGGCGCTGTTCCAGGGCTCGCCCACGCAGTAGCCGTCGATCCGCCCGGCGACCAGCGCATCGGCCATGAAGGGCGGTGGCACGATGACGATCTCGATCTCGCGCTCCGGATCGATGCCGCACCCGGCAAGCCAGTAGCGCAGTTCGTAATTATGCCCCGAATGCGGGTGCACCACGGCAAAGCGCAGCGGATCGCCGCCAGCCCCGGCGCGGTCGCGAATGAAGGCACCGAGGGCTGCGCCCGCGCGCGCGGGCTCGAGATCGGGTATGGCGCCGTGTGCCGCCATGCCTTCCCAGACGGCGTTGGAGATGGTGATGCAATTGCCGCCAAGCCCGAGCGAAAACGGCACGATGGTCTCGGAAGCAAGCGGCGTCAGCCCGAGATTGCAGGCGAGCGGCATCGGCCCCAGCATGTGCGCCAGGTGGAAATGGCCGATGGCGATGCGGTCGCGGATGTTGGCCCAGGAGGTCTCGCGGTGCAGTGTGAGATCGATGCCCTCGCGTGCGGCAAATCCAAGCTCACCCGCCGCAACCAGCACGGCACTGTCGAAGAGCGGCATGAAGCCGGCGGTGATCTGGTGCTCGGCGCTCATGCTCATTCGTCCTCCGACGGCCCGAGCAGCCCGGCGGCAGTCACCAGGCTCTGGGCAATGTCGCCGATCTTGCGGTTCTGGTTCATCGCCGTCTTGCGCAGCAGCGTGTAGGCGGCCTCTTCGGTCAGGCCGCGCGACTTCATCAGGATGCCCTTGGCACGGTCGATCACCTTGCGGCTCTCAAGCTCCCCTCGAACCTCTTCCAGCTCGCGCGCCATGCGCGAGAAAGCGTTGAAGCGGCTGACCGCCATGTCCAGGATCGGCTTGACGCGCTCTTGCCTGAGGCCGTCGACCACATAGGCCGAAACGCCGGCATCGACCGCCGCTTCGATCGATGCCTGGTCCGATCGGTCGACGAACATGGCGATCGGCCGCTTCACCGCACGCGACAGCTGGAACATGTTTTCCAGCATGTCGCGGTTCGGGTTTTCCAGATCGATGACGATGACGTCCGGCTCGATCTCGGCGATGCGCCGCGCAATGCCGGTCACGTCGTGGATGACGGTGACCCGCTCATGGCCGGCCTCGCGCAAACCTGCCTCGATGATCGCGGCGCGGATACGGTTTTCGTCGATGACCAGGACGGCGAGTGAGCTGCGGACCATGCGTGCATTGTGGGCAAGGTCGCAAAATTGTGCAATGCGGCATGGTCACAGGCTCCCGCCGCGGAGCAACCGACGACCGACAACGACCCGGTCTAGGTGGTCGGGACAAGGAATGCAGCGCAACGCTGGCACTGGTGACGACAGCCTTGCCGGTCGCCTGGTGCCCTACCCAACGGTCTAGGTGCGATGAGACTTGCACCGCAACATCGGCTTGTTAAAGGTGGGGGCAACGACGGACATAGCTGTCCTTGCTCGCCGATCTGACCGGAAGGTTACCGCACGATGCTGCTCATGAAACGACGATTGGGGGCCAGGGAGCCGGCGCGCCCAGCACGGCGTCCCGGGAACCTGACGGCGATGTTCGTCCTGATAGCCGGGCCACTCGTCCTTGGCATCGCCCTCCTGTTGGCTGGTCCGGCACAGGCCCAGGCACCGGCCGCCGTCACGCCCGACAAGGTCAAACAGCTGTTCGAGCTTCTCGACGATCCGTCGGTGAAGGCCTGGGTGGCCGAGCAACGAAATCAGGGCGCAGGATCGACGGAAGCGCCTGCCGAGACTAGCGCTCCGCCGGCCGACGCCGTGGCCGCACCGGGCCAGATGAATACTATGGCATCCTCGACGCTCGATCGGATCAAGCATCACATCGAAAAGATCGTGCGAACCTTGCCTTCGCTGCCGGACCAGTTCGCGCGCGTCCGGGCCAATACCATGGACGATATGTCCAGCAAGGGCCCCGTCAGCATATTGGTGCTGATTGCGATCTTTATCGCTGCCGGCCTGGCGCTCACCTGGGCAATATACAAGCTCACCCGTCCATTTCGTCTTTGGATCATCGCGCAACCCAGAGATACGCCCATCGGGCGGGCCAAGAAGATCGGCGGCCGCACGCTTTATTCCAGCATGATGATCGGCTCGTTCGCGCTGGGCAGCGCCGGTGCGTTCATGCTGTTCGACTGGCCAGCGCTCATCCGCGAGATTGTGCTGACATTTCTGATGGCTGCGGTCTTTACGTGGGCTGTGCGCCTATACGTGATGGCCACGCTCGTCCCTTCTTTCATGGAGGTCGAGCACGCCATCGAGGTTCGTGCCCTGCCGATCACCAACGGAGCTGCTGACCATTGGGCTTATTGGCTGCCCCGGATCGTCGGCGTTTTCGCCTTCTTCGCCGCCGCGTTTGTCCTCTTGCCGGGTCTCGGCATAGACCAGGACGGAATGATGGTCCTGTCCGTCGGCGCCGATTTCATCCTGCTGTTGCTCTTCCTGCTGGCCATTTGGCGTCGGCCAAGAACGCAGCGAGACGGCGCGCGCCACAGCGGTCACACGGCAGTGACATGGTTGTTGACGGCTTATTTCGTCGTTCTGTTCCTCGAACGCATTGCCGGCCTCTACACATTCTTCTGGTTTACCTTCACCGCATTCTTCCTGCCTTTGGCAATTGTGCTGACAGAGCGCGGGGTTAATTTCGTCCTGCGGCCCGGTTCGGAAGATGCGGGCCGGCCGACGATCCCGGCGGTGACGATCGCTGTCATCGATCGCGGTATCCGGATGATTTTCATCCTCGCGGCGGCTTACCTTCTCGCACGCGTACTGGGCCTGGACATGCAATCCATGCGCGGCAGCGATACGACCACCATGCTCATATTGCGCGGCTTGATCAACGTCGTGGTCATTGCCCTTGCTGCCGATTTCGGCTGGTCGATCATCAAAGCCTTGATCGAACGAAAGCTGGGCGTCGCGATACCGCAAGCCGTGATGGGCGAGGAGGACATCCTCACCCTCGATCCGCATCAGGCGCGGCTGCACACGCTGTTGCCGATCATTCAGAACATTCTGCTCGCGGTGATCATCGTGATGGCGGTGCTGATGATGCTCGCTTCGATCGGAATCCAGATCGGCCCGCTGATCGCCGGCGCCGGCGTCGTCGGCGTCGCCGTGGGTTTTGGCGCGCAAACCATCGTCAAGGACGTGATCTCTGGCGTGTTTTATCTGCTCGACGATGCTTTCCGCGTCGGCGAATACATTTCATCGGGCAGCTACAGGGGTACGGTGGAGAGCTTTTCGCTGCGCTCGGTGAAGCTGCGCCACCATCGTGGTCCGCTGTTCACGATACCTTTCGGTGAACTCGGCGCCGTGCAGAACCAGAGCCGTGACTGGGTCACCGACAAATTCAACATCACCGTTGGCTATGACACCGATATCGACTTCGCCCGCAAACTGATCAAGCGAATTGGCCTGGAACTGGCGGATGATCCGGAGTTCAAACACTGGGTGATCGAACCGATCAAGATGCAGGGGGTGCAGGAGTTCGGCGAGTACGGCATCGTCTTGAGGGTCAAGGTCACGACCAGACCTGGAGGCGCCTTCAGCATGAAAGGCAGGTTCTTTTTGCGCCTCCGCCAGGCCTTCAAGGAGCAGGGCATCGAACTCCCATTCCCGACCGTCCACGTCCAGGGGCTGCAAGACCCGCATGGGACAGAGAATGCGCCTTTGGAGGTCACACCTGAATTACGAATGGCCGTCGCCCAGTCGCACACCAATCGGCGCAGAAAAAAAGCCGGCACAACGGAGTAGGACGCTGTGATACCCGCCGGTCGCAACACGGCTTTCCGCGCAAAGCCTGGACCCGCGACACCACGCTAGTCGAGCTGCCGATAGCGACGACGCGGTCGCCGCCAACCAGCACCAGCGTGGCGTTCTGAGGCCAAGCTTGACGAAAAGAGCAGATATGCTGGCCTTTCCGCGAGGCTCAGAGCGCAATCCAGGCGGTCTTGAGGTCGACAAATTTCTCCAGCGCATGCAGCGACTTGTCACGGCCGAAACCGGACTGTTTGACGCCGCCAAGCGGCACGGTGATATCGGCTCCGCCATAGGTGTTGACGTGGACGACACCGGCGTTGATGGCGCGCACCATGCGATGGGCCGTGGAAAGATTGGCGGTCCACACCGCCGAGGCAAGTCCGTAGACAGTGGAGTTGGCCAGATGCACCGCCTCCTCCTCGGTCCCGAAGCGCATCACGCCGAGCACCGGTCCGAACACCTCCTCGCGCGCCAACTGCATCTCTTGCGTCACGTTCTCGAAGATCGTCGGCGCCATGTAGCTGCCGCCGGTCTCGGTCAGTATCCGTTCGCCACCGGCGACGAGACGGGCGCCTTCGGCTTGCGCCATGGCGACGAAGCCGAGATTCTTGTCCAGCTGTTCGGCGCTCGATACCGCACCGATATCGCTGGCGAGATCGAGCGGGTCGCCGACCTTGAGCCGCGTGGTTGCCGAGACAAGTTCGTCCATGAAAAGATCATAGACCGACGACTGGACGAGCAGACGCGAGCCCGCCACGCAGACCTGGCCTGAATTGCGAAAGATGCCGTTGGCCGAGACGACCGCCGCCTGCTTCAGGTCCGGAGCGTCGGCAAAGACGATGTTGGGCGACTTGCCGCCAAGCTCGAGGAAGACCCGCTTCAAATTGGAACGGGCGGAGTATTCGAGCAGCCGCCGGCCGACCGGCCCCGATCCGGTAAAGGCGATGGCGTCGACATCCATATGGAGGCCAAGCGCTTCGCCGGCGACAGCACCATGACCGGTAACGACGTTGAACACGCCTTCGGGAAGTCCAGCCTCGCTTGCGAGTTCGGCCAGCCGCAGCAAGGTCAGCGAGGCGATCTCCGGCGGCTTGACGACGACGCTGTTGCCGGTGGCCAGTGCGGGCGCAATCTTCCAGGCACCGATCATCAGCGGGAAGTTCCACGGCACGATGACGCCGACGACACCGAGTGACTCCCTGTGGATCAGCCCGAGCACATTGTCGGCCGTCGGCGCGATCTCGCCATAGACCTTGTCGATCGCCTCGGCGTAGTAGCGGATGGTGCCGGCCGCCGACAGCGGCTCGGCCTTGTAGGCCATGCCGATCTCCGTGCCGTTGTCGCGCACGCCAAGCACGACCAGCTCATCGACATGTTTTTCGATCAGCTCGGCAAATTTCGTCAGCACCTTCTTGCGAAAGGCGGGGGCGGCGCGCGACCATGAACCCTTCTCGAATGCTTTTCGCGCCGATCGGACCGCGCGATCGATGTCGGCGGCATTGCCGTCGGCGATGCTGGCAAAAGGGCGGCCGTCGATCGGCGAAATCACCGCCAGCGTCGCGCCGCTCGTCGCTGCGGCCTGTACGCCATCGATAAACAAGCCCCGCTCGCCGATCTCCGTCTTGCGCAGCGCGTCGATGGCATTCTGGCTGATCATTGATGGCGGACTCCCAAGGAAACATACAACGTGGTTGGCGCGCGGAATTCCCAGCCGCGAAACACCGGCACCTTGCCTGGCACCAGGCTGAGATCGGGGAAGCGCAGGAGCAGCAGCCTTAACGCAAGGCACATCTGCTCGCGCGCGAAAAACCGGCCCGAACAAAAATGATGACCAAAGCCGAAGGCGGCATGATTGCCTTCCCTGCGGTTGATGTCGAAGCGGTCTGGATCGGCAAAGCGGCTCTCGTCGCGGCTTGCCGAGGAGACAAGTGCAGCGACCGCGGCGCCGGCAGGGATCGTTACGCCGCCAAGCTCGACCGCCCGCGTCGTCTGCCGCGTCTGGGTTCCGATCGGCGCCACCCAGCGCAAGCCTTCATCGACAGCCCTGGGCACAAAGGTCTCGAGATCGGCGAGCACCTGCCGCAATCGTTCGGGATGCGCAAGCAGGCCGGCGAGGATCGAACCGGCACCATGTCCGGGCTCCTGCATGCCGCCAAGCAGAATGACCTTGATGCTTGGCACCAAGAATTCGATCGGCCGCGTCGTGCCTTCCGGCATGCCGTCATGCAGCATATGCGACAGCGCCGAGTCGTCGGGGGCGCGCGCAAGTCTATCCAGAGTCGGCCGGATGGCAGCGCCGACCTCGGCGCTGATCGCGTCGGCGATCTCTTGCCGTTTTGGGTCGTTCTCGAAATTGATGGCGCCCTGCGCGAGGCCATAGAACCAGCGGCGCAGCGTCGCCATGTCGATGTCGACAAGGCCCAGCGAGCGCGCCAGGCTGAGCGTCGACACCGGCTCGAAATAATCCGCCATCAGCTCGGCGGAGCCTTGTTCGGCGATCCGGTCGAGAAAAGGTTCGGCAATCGACCGCACGAGGTCGCCGGCATAGGCGGCGACGGTGCGCGGCCGGTATTTCGGATCGACGCCTTGGCGCAGCTGTCTGTGCGTTTCGCCGTCGGTGGTCAGGATGGTCGGCTTGCCGAACGAGCGTTCGACCGGAGACGTACCGACGACGGCGGAGAAGATGTCGGGTGACTTTGCGACGGTCTCGACGTCCTTCCAGCGGGTGACGAACCAGAGATTGACCGCCGGCACGAAAGCGACAGGCGCGCTGCGCCGCAGTTCCGCATAGATCGGATACGGATCGGCTTCCAGCGCCTCAACGGTGATGCTCTCGGCAAAGCTCAACGCCGGTACTCCCTTTGCGATGGAAAGGGGCGGCGCCGAACGCGCTACCCCCTTGTCCTTTGTCCTAGTCCTTCAGCGGCACGCCGAGATTTTCGAAGGCAACCGGATCCCTGCTCTTCAACGCACCGGCAAGCAGCAGACCGACCACCGCGGCAATCAGCACCAGCCCCGGCAGGAACACGCCGAGGGAGCCGCTGGCGCCCGACAGGCCACCGAAATTAATGACGATCAGGTAGATGATGACGACGAAAGCGATGAAGGCCAGCCCAGGCAGGATGGTGGTCTTCAGCGCATTCTCCTGCGTCGACGGGTTGGCGCGGAAGTACATCACCACGGCGAGCGAGGCCACCGCCATCATGACGATGACTCCCAGCGTCGCGACATTGGTCAGCCAGGAAAACAGCGCCAGAACCGGATCGAGGCCGAGCACCGCGAACAGTCCGATGACGATCGCTGCCAACGCGCTCTGGATGACGGAAGCAACATGCGGGCTCTGGTGCACTGAATGCGTCACGCCGATCGCTTCAGGCAACAGCTTCTCGCGGCCCGAGACGTAGATGTAGCGGGCAACCGCGTTGTGGAACGCCAGCACGCCGGCAAACAGGCTCGACACGAACAGGATGCCCATGGCGTGCGACAGCATGGTTCCGGCGTAGCGGTCGGACAGGCCGAACAGGAAAGTCGTCGGATCCTGAAGCGCCTGCAGTGCGGGCAACAATTTGTCGACGCCGGCGCCGACCGCCATCAGCCAGGCCGTGACCATGTAGAAGACGCCGATCAGCAGCACGGAGAAATAGGTGGCGCGCGGAATGGTCACCTTGGGGTCGCGGGCTTCCTCGGCGTAGATCGTCGTCGCCTCGAAACCGATGAAGGCGGCGAAACAGAACAGGATGGCGATGGCGGGCGAGCCGCTGACGATCTGGCTCCAGCTGAACGGCGCCGCCGAGAGGCCGCTGTCGCCACCGGTCTTGAGGATGGCGAGGTCTAGCACCAGCACCACGATGTATTCGCACAGCACCAGCACCGTCAGGATCTTGGCCGAGAGGTCGACCTGGCGGTAGCCCAACACCGCGACGATGGCGACGGCGATGAAGCTCCATACCCACCAGGGCAGGTCGATGCCCCAGCCGGCGAACAGGCCGGCGGTCGCGGCCCCCAGCAGGCCCATGACCCCGATCTGCATGGCGTTGTAGGACAGGATCGCGATGATTGCGGTTGCGCCGCCGGCAAAACCGCCGAGCCCGCGCGCGGCATAGGCATAGAAGGCGCCGGCATTGCCGACATGGCGCGACATGGCGACGTAGCCGACCGCAAACAGCAGCAGCAACACGGTCACGATAAGATAGGTGCCGGCAAAGCCCGCCCCATTGCCCATAAGCATGCCGAGCGGCGTGCCGCCGGCGACCGCGGTGAGCGGCGCCGCCGCCGAAATCACCATGAAGGTGATAGCGCCGACGCCAAGACTGTTCTTGCGCAGCCTGTTGGCGGGCGCCTGTTCCGAAACTGCTGACATTTGTCCCTCCAGTTTTACGAACCCCTGGGTTCGCGGCCGCTCGGCCTGTTCCCTAAACGCCATCGGTTCATTATTTGAACCCTTATTTTGAATATAGACTTGCAAAGAATGCCGATGCCTGTCAAGTTAATTCACACATTAAGTTTCTATCCGAGCGGGAGGCTGGATGGGTACGGTCGGCAAGGCGATTTCACTTCTGGAGCTGTTCACGGCGGACGAGCCCGAGCTCGGACTTTCCGATCTCGCGCGGCGGTGCGCCTTGGACAAGGCGACGACGCGGCGGCTGCTGATGGCGCTGGGCGGCCATGGCTTCATCGAGCAGGATGCCGGCACGCGGCACTATCGCCTCGGCGCCGGCCTGTCGCGGCTGGCGCGTATCCGCGAAGCCTGCTTCCCGTTCCTGCAAACGGCAATTCCCGTGGCGCAGGATTTGGCGGGTTCGACAACCGAGACGGTGCATCTGTCGGAATTCGGCGTCGACAGGCTGATCACCGTCCATGTCGAGCATTCAAGCTGGGCAAACCGGGTGAACATCGATGTCGGCCAGCTTCTGCCGCTGCATTCCACCGCCTCCGGCATCGCCTATCTCGCCTTCGCCGACAACGCGACCGTGAAAGCATGCCTGACAGGTTCGCTTGAGGCCTTCACCGATCATACCCTCGTCGAGCCGGCCGCCATTTCAAAGTCGATCGGCGAGGCGCGCGACCGCGGCTATTCAATCTGCGACCAGGGCCATGAGGACGGCGTGATCGGCGTCGCGGCTGCAATCCGCGCCGCCGATGGTCTTGCGCTGGGGACAATTGCGGTGGCAGCCCCGAAGGCCAGGACGACACCGGCTACGATCGTGGAACGAGGGCTTGCGGTTGTGACCGCAGCACGGGAGATTTCGATGCGCCTCAATGGCGAAAACCTGCAAACCCTGAGGAGGCAGGCCTGATGTCTGTAAGTATGGCAACGCCCCGCATCCTGGTCATCGGCACGGGCGACACCAAGACCGACGAACTGCTGTTCATGAAAGCGTGCATCGAGGCATCGGGTGGCCGCGCCGTGATGATGGATGTCAGCGTGCTGGGCGACCCCGCCTATAGTCCCGATCACGACAAGCATGCCGTTGCGCGGGCCGCTGGCGTGACGATGGCCGAAATCGTCTCGAGCGGCGATGAAAACACCGCCATGACATTGATGGCAGTCGGCGCCGTTCAGCTGGTGCGCCAGCTTCATCAGCGCGGCGAGATCGACGCCTTCATCGCCATCGGTGGTTCGATGGGAACCGATTTGGCGCTCGATGTCGCGCTGTGCCTGCCGCTCGGCGTGCCGAAATTCGTCGTCTCGACCATCGCCTACTCGCACCTCATTCCGCCCGAGCGTGTCGCGCCCGACCTGATGATGATCCTGTGGGCAGGCGGGCTCTACGGCCTCAACACCATCTGCAAGCTGGTCCTTTCCCAGGCCTGCGGCGCGGTCGTCGGTGCGGCGAGGATCGTGCTTGCATCCCGTGCTTCCGCCACGGCGGTCGGGCCGACCATCGGCATGACTTCTCTGGGCAGCAGTTGCCTGCGCTATATGAAGACGCTGAAGCCGGCGTTGGAGCAGCGCGGCTATGATGTCGCGGTCTTTCACACCACCGGGATGGGCGGCCGGGCCTTCGAATCGATCGCCAGCCAGGACCATTTCTGCGCGGTGTTCGACTTCAGCCTGCAGGAGATCACCAATCATCTTGCCGGCTCGGTCGTCAGCTCCGGCGCCGACCGGCTCGAGAATGCCGGCGCCCGCGGCATTCCGCAGATCGCAGCCCCTGGCGCCGTAGACATGGTCGATTTGCCGACCTGGCAGGCGCTGCCGACAAAGTTCGCGCAACGGCCATTCCATGCTCATAACAGGTTGATCGGCTCGATCACCGTCGATGCCGCCGACCGCCGTGAAGTCGCCAGGACCATCGCCGCCAAGCTCGGTGCGTCGAAGGGGCGCTCCGCTTTCATCCTGCCCTCCGGCGGCATCCAGGAATGGGATGCGCAGGGCGAGCCGCTGTACGAACCCGAAGCCCTCGCGGCGTTCACCGATGAGATGCGCAAGGCCATTCCCGCCGGCGTCGAGTTCCACGAGATCGACGCCCACATCAACAGCGACGAGTTCGTCGGCAAGGCGCTCGAAATCTTCGACCGCTGGGTCGAGGAAGGCATCATCCCGCGCGGCATGCCGGCCAAGGGAGTGGCTGCGTGAGCGCTGTTCCTGCCCAGGCGCTCGTCCTCGATTTCGGCGGCGTCGTCACCCGGACCCTTTTCGAGACCCATGCCTTGACCGAACAGGCGCTCGGCCTCGCGCCGGGAACGCTGCAATGGTACGGGCCGTTCGACCCGGATTCAGATCCGCTGTGGCGCTCAATGCAGGCCGACGAGATCAGCGAGCGCGATTATTGGCGCACCCGCACCAGCGAAGTCGGCCGGCTCGTCGGCGAGGACTGGCAGGCGATGGAGACATTCGTCCAGCGCGCACGCGGAGCCGAGCCGGAAAAGATCGTGCGGCCCGAAGCCGTCCGCGCAATCCGGACCGTGCATGCGGCGGGATTTCGCCTGGCGATCCTGTCCAACGAGCTAGATCTGTTCTATGGCGCCGGCTTCCGTCAGCGGCTGCCGCTGCTCGAGCTGTTCGACACCATCGTCGACGCCACCTATACCCGCATCCTCAAGCCCGATCCGCGCGCCTATGCCTTGGTGACCGAGGCGCTTGGCCTGCCTGCCGGCGCCTGTGTGTTCGTTGACGACCAGCAGCGCAATGTCGATGGCGGCCGTGCCGCCGGCATGCGCACGGTTCATTTCGACGTCGCGCGACCGGCACTTTCCTATGCCGAGGCCCTCGGCCATTTCGACCTCATCTCCTGAGACATTTGCGGAGCCTTGCGATGCGCGACATCAATTTCCTCACCGAGAAAAACGCCAAGCCGATCTGGCATCCGATGGCACACCCGGCCGAGATGCGGGCCAACCCGCCAAAGGTGATCATGAAAGGCGAAGGCGTGATGGTCACCGACATCGACGGCAACACCGTGCTCGATGCGGTTGGCGGCCTGTGGAACGTCAATCTCGGCTACTCCTGCGACCCGATCAAGAAGGCCATCGCCGACCAGCTCAGCGCCCTGCCCTACTATTCCGGGTTTCGCGGCACGTCGACCGGCCCGTCGATCGAGCTCGCTTACGAACTCAGCGAATGGTTCGAACCGGAAGGCATGGTGCGGACCTTCTTCACCTCGGGCGGCTCGGATTCGGTCGAAACCGCACTGCGGCTCGCCCGCCAATACTGGAAGATCCGCGGCCAGGGCGACCGGACAAAATTCCTCGCGCTGAAGAAGGGCTATCACGGCACCCATTTCGGTGGCGCGTCAGTCAACGGCAACGCCAATTTCCGCCGCAACTATGAGCCGCTTATGCCCGGCGTCTTCCACATTCCCGCACCCTGGACCTTCCGCAATCCGTTCGATGAGACCGATCCGGCGCGGCTAGCCAAACTGTGCGCCAAAGCGCTGGAGGACGAGATCGCCTTCCAGGGCGGCGACACCATTGCCGCCTTCATCATGGAGCCGGTTCTCGGCGCCGGCGGCGTCATCGTTCCGCATGACAGCTTCATGCCGCTGGTCCGCGAGATATGCGACCGCCACGAAATCCTGCTGATCGCCGACGAGGTGGTCACGGGCTTCGGTCGCACCGGCGCCTGGTCGGGTTCGCGGCTATCCGGCGTGAAGCCGGATTTCATGACCATCGCCAAGGCGATCACCTCGGGCTATTTCCCGCTCGGCGCCACCTTGATCGGCGCCAAGGTCGCCGACGTCTTCGAGGCCGACAAGACCAGCTTCGGGGCGATCGGTCATGGCTATACCTATTCCGGCCATCCTGTCGGCTGCGCGGCAGGGCTGGCTGCACTTGCCGAGACCAAGCGGCTTCGCCTGGACGAGAACGCAGCCGCGCGCGGCATCGAGCTCGCGGCGACGCTGGAGGGGCTAAAAGCCAAGCACGCGATCGTCGGCGACATCAGGTACAAGGGCCTGATGGCTGCGCTAGAGCTGGTCTCCGATCGCACGACGAAAAAGCCGGTGGACAAGAAGACCATGGCAGTGGTTTCGGAAGCCACTTATGACGCCGGCGTCATGCTGCGCGTGTCCGGCAACAACATCATCCTGTCGCCGCCGCTGATCATCGGCGCCGCCGACGTGGCAAAGATCGGCGAGGCCATCGATGCAGGTCTGTCGAGGGCCTGATAGACCCGCTGACGCAATGGAGTTTGGTACGCAATGACCCAATCTGAGAAGAACCCGAGCGAGGAAGCGCTCGTCAAGCGGCGTGCCCGCCTGCTCGGCGCGAAATCGCAATTGTTCTACGACGAGCCCGTGCACCTGGTGCGCGGCGAAGGCGTCTGGCTCTACGATGCCGACGGCCGCAAGTATCTCGATGCCTACAACAACGTCGCCCATGTCGGCCATTGCCACCCGCATGTGGTCGAGGCCTTGTGCCGTCAGGCAAGCCTGCTCAATACCCACACACGCTATCTGCACACCGCAATTCTCGACTATGTCGAGCGGCTGACGGCGACCTTCGATGCAAGCCTCGCCACCGCAATCCTGACCTGTACCGGCAGCGAGGCCAACGACATAGCGCTGCGCATGGCGCAGGCCGCCTCCGGCAATATGGGCATCATCGCCACCGACGCCACCTATCATGGCAACACGGCGGCGGTTTCGCAGCTCAGCACGCGCATGCCTCCGATCCGCGGCCGCGCCCCCCATGTCAGGCTGGTGCCGGCCCCCGACAGCTATCGCCATCCCGATGCGATGGCCAATGGCAAGGCCTTTGGCGACGCCGTGCGTCAAGCGATCGTTTCGCTGGCACAGGACGGCATTGGCCTGTCTGGCATCATCTTGTGTCCGCTGCTCGCCAATGAAGGTTTCTCGGCTCTGCCCACCGGATTTTTCGACGACGCCTTGGGGGCCGTGCGCGAAGCCGGTGGTCTGGTCATCGCCGACGAAGTGCAGCCCGGCTTCGGCCGCACCGGCAGCCATTTCTGGGGCCATCAGCGCGCCGGCTTCGTCCCCGACATCGTCACCATGGGCAAGCCGATGGGCAATGGCCATCCGATCGCGGCCGTGGTCACCACCAAGGAGTTACTTGCGGCCTTCCGCGACGCGTTCCGCTACTTCAACACCTTTGGCGGCAACCCGGTCTCCTGCGCGGTCGCCAATGCCGTCCTCGACGTCATCGAACAGGAAAACCTTGTCGCCAACGCGCAAGACGTCGGCGCCTATGCGCTTGGCCTGCTGCGCCCGCTGGCCGATCGGCATGAGTGCATCGGCGAGGTCAGGGGGGCCGGACTGTTCTTCGGCGCCGAGCTGGTCCACGACCGCGACACGCGCGAACCGGCGCCCGACATTGCCGAGCAGGTCGCCAACCGCATGCGCCATCGCGGCGTGCTGATGGGCAAGACCGGCATCCACGGCAATGTGCTCAAGATCCGCCCGCCCATGCCGTTCTCGCGCGACAATGCCGACTTCCTGATCGGCCTGCTGGACGAGGTGCTGGGCGAAGTCGGCGGAGTGCCGGCGTGAATTCTGTTTCCACCCAATGCGAGCCCGAAACGGCAGCCGATGTCACGGAGCTTGCCAGGCGTGCGCTCGAACATTGGGGCGTCCGCAACTCTGAGCCGGAACTTCTGAAGCACCGCGAGAACGCCGTCTTCCGCGTGCGGCTGCCGGATGGCCAGCCGGCAGCCATGCGCATCCACCGGCTCGGCTACCACACGGACGCCGCGCTGCGTTCGGAACTGCAATGGATGGGCTTCCTGCAATCCGCCGGCGTCGCCACGCCGTCTTGCGTCGCAACACAGGCCGGCGATCCGTTCGTGCTTGTCAGCACGGCCACCTCGGCGCAGCCCCGGCAGGCCGATTGCCTGAGCTGGCTGGAGGGCCGCGCCGTGGGCGCACGCGGCGTGCCACTGGTCTACACGGCCGACCAGTCGATCCAGATCTTCACGGCGATCGGGCGGACCATCGCCCATATGCACAATGTCACTGCCTCGTGGACGCCGCCCGCGGGGTTCGCCCGCCATGCCTGGAACTTCGACGGCTTCTTCGGTGCGAACCCGGTCTGGGGCCGGTTCGAGACCTCGCCCTTTCTCGATGGTCCTCGCCGCGCGCTGGTCTTGCAGGCGCGCGACAAGGCAGTGAAGGCGCTGTCGCAACATGAGCGCAGCGCGCGCAATTTCGGCATCATCCACGCCGATCTGGTGCGCGAAAACGTGCTCATCCATGACAGCGCGGTGCGCATCATCGATTTCGACGATTGCGGCCATGGCTGGCACATGTACGACCTTGCCGTCGCCCTCTACCAGAACCGCGAGGAGGCGATCTACCCGCTGATCGAGACCGCTTTGCTTGACGGCTACCAGCAAGAGCGTGCGCTGACCCCGCAGGACATCGCCGCATTGCCTCTATTCGCCGCCTTGCGTGCCTTCGCGTTTCTTGGCTGGGTGCAAAGCCGCGTCGAAGGCGACATCACCAGGGATGTCGGCTTGCGCATGTCGACCATCGCGGCCGATGTGGTGATTGACTACTTGCGCGGCGAACAGCCC
Source organism: Mesorhizobium sp. M0217 (assembly GCF_040321955.1). NCBI lineage: Bacteria > Pseudomonadati > Pseudomonadota > Alphaproteobacteria > Hyphomicrobiales > Phyllobacteriaceae > Mesorhizobium > Mesorhizobium sp. M0217. Next base: position 21,850 of record NZ_JAMYSN010000010.1, read on the forward strand.
AACTGACGAGCCGATGAGAGCCATCAGCTCTTGACGAAATGGATGCTGACCGTTCCCGAGCTGCCGAAGTCGGCGACGATCGTATCGCCGGGCCGCGCCTCGACCGGGCGCACGAACGATCCGGACAGCACCACCTCGCCGGCCGCGATGGACATGCCGTAGTTGGCGAGCCTGTCCGCCAGCCAGGCAATGCCCATCGCGGGATGGTTGAGCACGCCGGCGCCAAGCCCGGTCTCCTCGACCTCCGCATTGCGCGAGACGATGGCGCCGATCCAGCGCATATCGGCTTCATCGGGTCGTTGCGGCCGGCCGCCGATGACAATGCCGGCATTGGCGGCGTTGTCGGAAATCGTATCGAAGAAAGTGCGCGCCTTCTTTGTCTCGGCATTGACGCGTTCGATGCGCGTGTCGAGGATTTCGAGCGCCGGCGTGATATAATCGGTGGCGTTGAGCACGTCGAAGATGGTCACGCCTGGGCCCCTCAGCGGGGCCTTCATGACGAAGGCTATCTCGGCCTCGACGCGCGGCTGGATGAAGCGGCCGACGGGTATCGTCGCGCCGTCGTTGAAGAACATGTCGTCGAACAGCACGCCCGAATCCGGCGTGTCGATTGCGAGCGCATATTGCATCGCCTTCGATGTCAGGCCGATCTTCCAGCCCTTCGGGGTCAGCCCGGCATCGGTCTTGCGTTTCACCAGCGCTGCCTGGACGCGATAGGCGTCCTCCATCGTTGCCTCGGGAAAGTCGAGGCTGAGCAGACGGATCTGGCGGCGCGAACGCTCGGCTTCGAACAGCCTTGCCGCGGCATCTTCAACTTGCTCGGGGGTCACGATGCTGCCTCGTCGACGACGCCGTTGCGGAGCACGCCGATGCCGTCGGCTTCGACTTCGATCACGTCGCCCGGCTTCAGCCAGATCGGCGGGTCGAAGCGGGCGCCGGCGCCGGTCGGCGTACCGGTGACGATGATATCGCCTGGCACCAGCGTGGTGAAGGTGGAGACATAGGCGATGATCTTGCGGAACGAGAAGATCATCCGGCTGGTGCGGTCCTGCTGGCGCAATTCGCCATTGACGCGGGTGGTCAGCGCGATGTCGGCAATCTGCGCCTCGTCGGTGAACGGCACCAGCCACGGACCGAGCGAGCCGGTGCGGTCGAAATTCTTGCCCTGCGTGACGTTGAACTTGGCGTGCCGTACCCAATCGCGAATGGTGCCTTCGTTGCACAGGGATAGTGCCGCGATATGGTCAAGCGCATCCCTCTCGGCGATGCGTCGTCCACCCTTGCCGATGACGATGACGATCTCGCCCTCATAGTCCAGCTGCGGCGATTCCGGCGGCCGCACCAGCGGCGCGTTGTGGCCGACGAAGGAGCGGGGGAAGCGGATGAACAGCGACGGGTTCGAAGGCGCGGCCTGGCCGTCCTTGTACTCTTCGTTGCGGTCCGGGTAGTTGACGCCGACGCAGATGATCTTTTCCGGCGACGGCACAGGGATTTCATAAGCGATGGCGCCGACTGGAAAATCGACGGCGTGGGCTTCGGCCTCTTCCGCCAGCCGCCGTAGCACGCCGGCCTCGATCACTTCGCGCAGCGTCGGCCACTGGCTGTGCCGCGCCGACAGGTCGACGACGCCCTTATCTGTGACCACGCCATAGCGCGTCTTGCCGCCGACGGTGAAGGTGGCGAGCCGCCCATGTGCAGTCATCCCGGTCTCCGTCAGGTTCGCGTCTGTGGTCACGGTGCGATGATCGGCGACGCCGCCAAATCCGGTTGGCGTGCGGCCGCGCCGGCAAAGGTGCTGCCCTCCTCGAACCAGCTTTTCGGCGCCGGCGCGCCCCATAGCGTCTGGCGCTGCGGGTCCTTGAGGTCCCATTTGATCGGCTCCAGATCCGGATCGACCGTCTGGTAGTCCGAGCAATAGATCTCGATGCGGTGATTGTCCGGGTCGCGGACATAAAGGAAGAAGGCGTTGGAAATGCCATGCCGGCCTGGGCCGCGCTCGATGTTTGCGAGGTAACCGGTCGTCGCCATCAGATCGAGCAGGTCGATGATGTTGAGCGGTGTCGGCACCCAGAAGGCGACGTGATGCAGGCGCGGACCCACACCGTTGGTGAAGGCGATGTCGTGGACACCGCCCTTGCGGTGCGTCCAGGCCGCCCACAGCTTTCCGCTACTGGCATCCTCGGTGTATTCGGTGACGCGGAAGCCAAGCTCGTTGTAGAAGGCGACGGACTCGTCGACATTGGGCGAGAAGCAGTTGAAGTGGTCGATGCGCAGCGGCTTCACGCCCTTGTAGAGCGCATATTTCTGATGAATCGGCGGCAGCCTTTCCATTTGGGCAAAGAACTCGAGCGGAATGCCGTGCGGGTCGCGGGTGCGGAAGGTGCGCGACTGGTACGGTCGCTCGACCCACTCGACCGGCAGGCCTTTTGCCTTGAAGAAATGCTCGGCCTTGTCGAGATCCTCATCCGAGAAAACCTTGAAGCCGAGATCGCGTGCTTCGGCGCTGCCGGCCCTCTTCAGCACGATGCAGTGGTGTCCGCGCTCTTCCAGGGCCCTTAGATAGATGGCGTCCGATGTCTCGTCGGTAACCTGCAGGCCGAGCGTGTCGACATAGAAGGCGCGGGATTTCGCAAGGTCGGTGGCCGCCAGTTCGACATGGCTGAGGCGCACGATGTTGAAGGCGGGATAGAGGTTTGGTTTGGGCAGTGGCATGCGATGTCCTCCGGTCAGCCGCCGAGTTTCTGGATCGTGTGCGCTGAAGTGGCGAAGGCGATGTTCTTCGTCTCCATGTAGAAATCGAAGGAATGGTCGCCGCCGTCGCGGCCGATGCCGGAATTCTTGACGCCGCCGAACGGCGTCGGCAAATGCCGCACATTCTCCGAATTGACCCAGATCATGCCGGCGTCCAGCGCATCGGTGAAGCGGAAGGCGCGGGTAACATCCGACGTCCAGAGATAGCCGGTCAGGCCGTATTGGGTGTCGTTGGCCAGCGCCAGCGCTTCGGCCTCGTCCTTGAAGGAAATGGCGGTCAGCACCGGCCCGAAAATCTCTTCCTGGGCAATGCGCATCCTGTTGGTGGCGCCGGTAAACAGCGTCGGGCTGACATAGCAGCCACCTCCCGGACCGGCGAACTTGCCGCCGCCGGCGGCTACCACCGCGCCTTCCGATTTGCCGATCTCGATATAGGAAAGCACCTTTTCCTCGTGCACCGGATGGATCAGCGGACCAACCACCGTTTTGGGATCGAGCGGATGGCCAACCTTGATGCGCTTTGCCTTCTCCGCAACCAGATCCGTGAATGTGTCGTAGACCGAGGCTTCGACCAGAAGCCGCGACGATGAGGTGCAGCGTTCGCCGTTGAGCGAGTAGATCATGAACACGGCCGCATCCGCCGCACGTTCGAGATCGGCGTCGGCGAAGACGATCACCGGGTTCTTCCCGCCCAGTTCGAAATGCACGCGCTTCAGCGTATCGGCGCCTTGTTTCATGATCATCGAGCCGGTGCGGCTCTCACCGACAAAACCGATCGCCTTGATGTCAGGGTGCTCGGTCAGCGCCTTGCCGGCGTGCTCGCCGAGGCCGTTGACCAGGTTCCACACGCCTTTCGGCAGGCCGGCCTCCTCCGCGATCTCGACCAGCAGGCGAGCGGTCAGCGGCGAAAATTCGGCCGGCTTGTGGACGACGGTGCAGCCTGCCGCCAGCGCCGGCGCGATCTTCCATGTCGACAGCATGAACGGCGTGTTCCACGGCGTGATGATGCCGACCGGGCCGATCGGCACGCGCGTGGTGATGTTGACCTGGCCTGTCGTGCGCAGCGTCTCGCCGTCGCGCGCTTCCGGCGCGCGGTCGGCGAAGAAGCGGAAATTCTCGGCGCCGCGCAGCGCGGCCTTGGCCATGAATTTCAGCGCCTGGCCGGTGTCCATGCACTCGACGAAGGCGATCTCCTCGGCGCGCGCTTCGATCGCATCGGCTATCTTGTGCAGCAGCTTCTTGCGCCCGTCGCCCGGCATGGCGGCCCAGGCCGGGAACGCCGCCTTTGCCGCCTTGGCGGCGCGGTCGATATCGGCGGCGCTGCCACGCGCGACCTTGGCCAGCGGCTTGAGATCGACCGGCGACATGGCCTCGAAGGTCGAGCCATCCACCGCCGGCACCGCTTCGCCGCCGATCTGGTTCAGCACGCCGTCGCGCTTGAAACGGGCCAGATAGGCCTCGGCCTTTTTCAGATTGCCTTCGAGGTCGGACATATCAGCTTCCGTCACTTGCCGCGCAGTCGCGGGTGGATTGCATTTTTCTTCCAGCTCAGGACCGGATCGATTTCCCTGATCTCCAGGGAAAGAGCGAAATGCGGGGTCTCGAACAGGGGGGCGAGGTATTCGCTCACGGCGGAGAAGACCGCCTCCCCGGTTCGTCTCTTGTCCTCGGCACTGCGGCCGGTTCCAATGCGAAACGACATGTCGAGAAAGGCGTTTTCCGGTAAGCTGTCGGCGATCGCATAGGCCTCCGCGCGGAAGGCCCGCACCCGCACCGCGCCGGTTTCAAACAGCCCGGTGCCGAGCACGGTGCGCAACACCAGCGCGCACAATTCGCTCATGTCGACCTTGGCATCGAGGTTGGCCGAATACTCGATGGAAAAGTGAGGCACCGCGTCTCGCTCCCCGTATCGTTCCACTGCTGTAGTTAACGCGTTAATTACATGCAGCATCACTGAAGTCAAGCCTTGCATCCAAGTTGAGGCGACGATACGGGATGGAAAGGTCAGGTTTTGGCGTGCGGTCCCGCCGACCGCCCGCATCATTGGGGACGCTGCTTCTTGCTGCCTGAAAACACCCGTCGTTCTCTGCCGATGGCGCTGCTCCATGCCCGCGAAGTGGTGATGGCGCGGTTTCGTCCAATGCTGGCGGCGCATGATGTGACCGAACAGCAATGGCGCGTGCTGCGCGTTCTGAGCGAGGCCGGCCCTGTCGAGGCGACGGAACTTGCCGATCGCGCTTCGGTGCTGCCGCCCAGCCTGACACGCATCATCAAGACGCTCGAGGGCCGAAAATTCATCACCCGCAACAAGGCGGAAGGCGATGGCCGCCGTGTCGTGCTGACGATCGCCCCGGCGGGTTCCGCCCTGATCGATGCCTTGTCGCCGGAACGCCTCGTCATCTACCGCGACATCGAACAGCGCTTCGGACATGAGAGGCTCGAGCAATTGCTCGATCTGCTGGAGAGCCTGATCGCCGGCGAGAGCTGATTGCTGCGGCTCAGCCGCCAAAGCTGCCAAGCCGCGTCGGCTGCGTGTAATTGCGGTCGACATAGAGCAAGGCCGAGCCGCCGCTGCCGTGCCTGACGTCGATAACGCGGCCGATCATGACATTATGCGTGCCGACGATGTGCACATCCTCGATCTCGCAATCGAAATTGACGATCGCATCGGACAGCGCTGGCGTCCCCGAGGTCAGCGTTTGCCAGCGCGCCGCCGAATAGCGTGCCTCCATGTCCCTGGTCGCGCCGGCGAACTTGCCGGCCAGGTGCATATGGTCATGCGTCAGCACGTTGACGCAGAAGCGCCGGTTGGCGAGAAACATGGCCGCCTGCGTCGAGCGGCCGTTCATGCACACCAGCAGTGTCGGAGGTTCGTCCGACACACTGCACATGGCGGTGGCGGTGAAGCCGCCGCGCCCGGCCGGGCCATCTGTCGTGACGATGTTGACCGGCGCGCAGACCCTTGCCATGGCGTCGCGGAAATCGGCCTTCGAAATCTGCGTGGCCATCTGACATCACCCCGCCGATGAAGCGAGCGGATTGAGCCAGGTATCTCCCGTCCAGCCATTCTCGTCATAGTCGGCCATGCAGGTATCGACCAGTTCTTCCATGGCCTTCAGCCGGCCGCCGCGTTCGGCGCCCTTCAGCACCTGCAGCCGCACCTCTTCCGGCGCACCGGCATAGTTGAGTTCGTAGAGCGCGTGGCGGCCGCCGAACTCGGTGCCGGTCGCGTCCCACAACAGTTTCATGATCTTGATGCGCTCGACATGGCCCATGTCGTTGGAACCGCGCACATACTGCGCGAGGTATTTGTCGATCTCGGGATTGTTGAAGTCGCGCACCGATGACGGCAGGTAGATCAAGCCGGAGGCGATCACCCGGCGCACCGTGTCGATGACGCGCGGATAGGCTTCCGACATGAAAGTCCGGTAGGCAAGGGCTGCTTCCAGGTTGGGCAGGACAGCGCCATTCGCCCAGGGGATCGGATTGTAGGCCATGGCGTTGGAAAAGCTCCAGAACATGTGCCTGAGCGCGATGACCTCGCCCAGCGCCGCCTGGTTGCCGCGGAAGGCATCGCCGCCGGTGGCGCGCAGCGCCTTTGCCAGCAGGCCGGCGAGGAAGTCGAGCTTGACGGCAAAGCGTGTGCAGCCCTGGAAGCAATAGCCATGCATGAAGCCCGAAGCCGGATGGAAGGACAGGATTTTCTGCGCCTCGCGCAGCACCAGCACGTCCTCCCAGGGGATGAAGACATTGTCGAGCACCAGGATGGCATCGTTCTCGTCGAAGCGCGACGACAACGGATAGTCGAACGGAGCCGCCGCCGTGTTGGCCGTCTGCTCATAGGAGACGCGGCAGAACATCTTTACCCCCGGCGCATTCATCGGCACGATGAACATGACCGACAGCGACGGATCTTCGGTGACCGTCGCCGAACTCTGCGCCAGGAAATTGTAGTGGGTCAGCGCCGAGGACGTCGCCACCACCTTGGCGCCGGAGACATAGATGCCGGCGTCGGTCTCCTTGGTGATGTGGACGAAGACATCCTTCACCTGTTCGGCCGGCTTGTGGCGGTCGATCGGCGGGTTGACGATGGCGTGGTTCATGAACAGCACGGCTTCCTGCGCACGCTTGTGCCAGGCGAGCGCATTGTCCTTGAACGGGCCGTACCAGTCAGCATTGGCGCCGAGCGTGTTCATCAGTGCCGCCTTGTAATCGGGCGTGCGGCCCATCCAGCCATAGGACATGCGTGACCACTCGGCGATCGCGGTCTGCTGGGCCGCGAGTTCGCCGGAGGATTTGGCGACGCGGAAATATTTGTGGGTGTAGCCGCCCGAACCGGTATCGGTAGGCGAGGTCAGCGTGCCCTGCCGCTTGGGATCGTGCAGCGCATCATAGAGGCGCGCCAGCGACCGCGCCGAATTGCGCATCGCCGGATGGGTGGTGACATCGGCGATGCGCTCGCCGTTGATGTAGACCTCGCGGCCGTCGCGCAAGCTCTCCAGATACTCGGCCCCGGTGAACGGGCGCCCATTGTCGGCACGAAAGTCTTCCGATCGCATGATGTTCCTCCACTTATGGCATCAACTCTAGCGCTCCTGGCAAGGATCGGTTAGGACGTAACGGCAAAACCGATTGGACTTTTTCCGGCGCCATGAGCCTCAATTCCATTCCTGATTTCTTTGTCTATGGCGAGCCGGTGCGGCCGCTTGATGTCGGCTTCCTGCATGTCGAGACGGTGCTTGCGCGCAGCAACATTCATCTCGGCCAGGTTGCCGCGCACAAGCATCCGCAAATGGGCCAGATCACCTACTGGACCAGCGGCTCCGGCACCTACCGCATCGAAGACCAATCCTGGGACTTTTCGGCACCGGCCGTCAGCTTCGTGCCGAGCACCATCGTGCATGGCTTCTCGATCGGGCCCGGCACCGACGCCATCGTCGTTTCGGTCGCCGATGATGCGCTTGCGGCAATAGCCGCTCACAGCCTGCTGCCATTGGACCGGCCGGTCTTTGCCGATAGCCTTCCTCAGCACGTCGCGTGGAAAAGGCTGGCGGCGGTGCTGGAGATGATCGCCGCCGAATATGCCGAGGCGCAGGCCGGCAGTGACAAGACCCTGCCGGCGCTGATCGCCGTCGCGCTCTCGCACATCGCGCGCCTTGGTCCCGAGGTAATGGATGCCACCGGTTCTTCCGATGCTGCATTGGCGCGCGGCTTGCGCCGTCTGGTCGATGCGCATTTCCGCGACAACTGGCCCGTCGACCGCTACGTCGGGGCGCTGGCCACGACACCGCATCTTCTCGACAAGGCCGCCCATACGGTGCTTGGCAGCGGCGTCAAGCGGCTCATGGGCGAGCGACGGTTGCTGGAGGCCAAGCGGTTGCTGCTGTTCACCGTGCGCACCGTCGAGGACATCGCCTACGAAATCGGCTTCGAAGATCCGGCCTATTTCTCACGCTTCTTCCGGGAGCGGGTTGGCCAGGCGCCCGCCGCCTGGCGCCGCGCGCAGCTGGGGCAGAGTTGAAGCTTCCGCGCCGGCCAGGATCAGGCGTTTGGGCCGACACGCCGGCCAGGCACGGCGCCGCCGAGTTGATCCACCTGTTGATAGGTGTTGCCGCGCAGCATCACCCCGCACGGCGCGGCGCATCGAGATTGATGTCGCCGCGAAACTTGCTGGTGTTTTTTGTCGCTTCCAAACGGTTCGTTATTTGAACCACCAATTTACGTGCTATGAGCGGACTGCAAGGTGGATTGGCTTCCGTCCCATGCGAAGTATCTTGAGGATGCACGATGAGCACAGTCGGCAAAGCGATATCGCTGTTGGAGCAGTTCACGCTCGGCGAACCGGAGATCGGCCTGTCCGAGCTCGCCCGCAAAACCGGCCTCGACAAGGCAACGGCGCGGCGCCTGCTGATGGCGCTGGCCGACCACCGCCTGATCGAACAAGAGCCGGCAAGCCGCCGCTACCGGCTCGGCGCCGGCCTGTCGCGGCTGGCCCGCTTTCGCGACGCGCATTTTCCCTTCGTGCGCGTGGCAGCACCTGTGGTTCGCGAGCTGGCGCTGGAAACCGGCGAGACGGTGCATCTGTCGGAATTCAGCGCCGGCGCACTGCTGACGGTCCATGTCGAGCTCTCGGCAAAGGCCAACCGGGTCAATGTCGATGTCGGCCAGGTGCTGCCCTTGCACGGCACCGCCTCCGGCATCGCCTTTCTCGCCGCTTCGCCTCGGGAAGCGGCCGAGGCCTATGTCGACAAGCCGTTGCCGACCTTCACGCCACACACGGTGACGCAGCCCGAAAGGCTGATGAAGGCGATCCGGCTTGCCGCCAAGCGCGGCTATTCCTCGAGCTCCCAAGGCTATGAAGAAGGCGTGCACAGCATAGCCGCGGCAATCCTCGGCTCCGATGGGCGTCCTCTCGGTGCGCTCGCGGTGGCCTCGCCTGTGTCACGCGCCGATGACAGCATGGCAGCCAGCCAGGGCGAAGCGGTGATCCAGGCGGCGCGGCTGATTTCAGCGCGCCTGGCCGGCGAAGCCTGACATCTCTACCGTCGCAGGGGAGATGATTAGCGGGTTAAGTTCCCAGCGGCGCACCGGCCTTGCCGCGAGACCGGAACGCTTCGTCTGGGACAGGCGGCTGGAGCGCAGCAAGGAAGAATTGTTGTCGCCCGCCCGCGCGTCGCCCACGATCTCGGAAATCGCCTTTGCCTGCGGGTTCAATTCGAGTGCGCATTTTTCGCGCGCGTTCGAGAGCCGGTACGATGTGGCCCGCGGGAGTTGCGCCAGAGGCTGAGGGCGGTGGTGCATTAAGGGGTGGGCCGTTTGCCGGATCTTGGAGAGCGCCGTAGCTCGCCGAAAGCCGGCATCCGGCAGCAAGTTCTACATATTGGCAGCGGTTGGCCGCACGATCACTTCGTTGACGTCGACGCCATCGGGTTGATCAAGCGCAAAACGGATCGCCCGTGCAATGGCGTCCGGTGTGAGCGACTTCTGCCGCCATTCTTTCAGAGCCGTGGCGACCTGAGGATCGCTGATATCGTCGCCCAGTTCGGTTGCGGTCACTCCGGGGGAGATGATCGTGGCGCGGATGTCGTCATGCTCCTGCCGCAGCCCCTCCGTGATTGCCCAGACGGCATATTTCGTGCCGCAATAGACCGCCGCGGTGGGCAGCACGATATGCGCGCCGACCGAGGCGACATTGACGATATGCCCATTCTTCTGGGCGACGAAGCGCGGCAGCACCGCGGCGATCCCGTTCAGCACGCCGCCGATGTTGACATTGATCATGCGAGACCACTCATCGCGCTTCAGCGCGGCAAGCGGCGACAGCGGCATGACGCCGGCATTGTTGACCAGCACATCGATCTGCCCGAATTCGGCATGAGCGGCATCGGCAAAGGCGTCGAAATTCGCCGCGTCAGTCACGTCGAGTTCGCGCCACGCGACGCCTTTGCCTATTTCTGCGGCCAGCGCCTTGAGCCGCTCGGTGCGGCGGGCCCCGATGAACAGTCTGGCGCCGGCACCGGCAAGTTCCCGAACCGTCGCTTCGCCGATGCCGCTGGAGGCGCCGGTGATGAGTACAACCTTGTCTTTAAGTCCCGTCATGATCGTTCCTTTTTCGCTGCGGTGACGGGGAGATAGATGGCGCGAACCGGCAAAGGCCGGTAGCGTGATCGTCCAAAGAGTTTGCACGATCCTCCAAATGAACTCGAAATGCCTTGCAACATTTCGCGCCATGAAGATTTATGCGGCATGGAGAAAATCAATGAACTCGCCGAGCTGATCACCCGCTTTGCGCCGAAATCTGGCATGGCCGGCACTGCGGTGCCGCGGCTGTCGCTCATTCGCGCCAACCAGCCCAGTGCACCCGTGCCTGCGGTCTACGAGGCGTCGCTTTGCATAATCGCCCAAGGATCGAAGCGCGTCTCGCTGGCCGACCAGAGCGTGGTCTATGACGCATCGAGCTACCTGCTCGTCTCGGTCGACCTGCCGCTGGTCGGGCATGTGTTGGAGGCGAGCCCGGCGGCGCCCTACCTCTGTTGCAAGATAGATTTTGATTCCACCGCGCTGGCCGAACTGCTTGTGAAAGAAGGACGTGCATCCCCCAGCAGGGATCTGCCGGTGTTAGCTGCCTATCCAAGTGACCCCGACCTGATTGATGCCGCCTGTCGGCTTGTCAGGCTGCTCGATCGCCCCGAGAGCGTCACCGTGCTGGCGCCGCTGATCGAACGCGAAATCCTTTACCGGCTCCTCACCGGACCGCACGGTGACACGCTTCGCCAGATGGCGTCGGTGGACAGCCACCTGAACCAGGTCAGCCGCGCCATCGCCACGATCCGCAATCATTTCCAGGCACAACTGCGCATCGAAGAGATTGCGGCGGCATCAGGCATGAGCGCGTCGTCCCTTCATGCCCATTTCAAGGCGATTACGCGCATGACCCCGCTCGAATACCAGAAGCAGCTGCGCCTGCAGGAGGCGCGAAGGATTATGCTTGCCGGCGGCGCAAACGCAGGCACGGCCGGGTTCGCGGTGGGCTATGACAGCCCTTCGCAGTTCAGCCGAGAATATCGTCGCCTGTTCGGTGCGCCGCCCCGGAAAGATATTGACCGCCTTCAGGCAACACCCAGTTCGGCTGCGGCTTATTGAGTTTTCCGAGCGGCATGCGCCAGCCATGGCTGGTCAGGAGCCAGCCGCCTCCAGGTGGCGAAGCGTCCGATCATGCTCGGTAGAACTCCCGGTACCATTCGACAAAGCGCGGAACCCCTATTTCGATCGGGATTTTGGGCTTGAAGCCGGTCGCCTCCTCGAGCGAGCTGACATTGGCGAAAGTTGCCGGAACGTCGCCTGGCTGAAGTGGCCTGAGGTTGCGGTTTGCCTTGCGTCCCAGCGCGTCTTCGAGCACCTCGATCAATCGGTTCAGTTGAACGGGCGAATTGCCGCCGATGTTGTGAATCCTGAACGGGGCGTTGCTGGTCGCTGGGTCTGGCGCGACACTTTTCCACTCAGGATTGGGTGTCGCGGGTTGCTGCATGACGCGGATAATACCTTCGACAATGTCGTCGATATAGGTGAAATCCCGCTGCATGTTGCCATAGTTGAAGACCTCGATCGGCTCGCCGGCGAGGATAGCCTTGGCGAAGATGAACAGCGCCATGTCCGGCCGCCCCCACGGACCATAGACGGTGAAAAAACGCAGCCCGGTGGTCGGCAGTCCAAACAGATGGCTGTATGTGTGCGCCATCAGCTCGTTCGCCTTCTTGCTTGCGGCGTAAAGGCTGAGCGGATGGTCCGCCGGATCGTGCACGGAAAACGGCATGCGGGTGCTGCCGCCATAAATCGAACTCGACGATGCATAGACCAGATGGCCGACGGACGCCTGCCGGCATCCTTCCAGGATGTTGACAAAGCCGCTGAGGTTGCTTTCCACATAGGCGTGCGGATTGCTGATCGAATAGCGTACGCCGGCTTGCGCCGCGAGATTGACGACAACCTCCGGCGCGGCCGAAAGGAAGAGCTCCGAAATACGGTCCCGCTCCGTGAGATCGGCATGCTCGAAACAAAAATTCGAAAACGCTTTCAGCCGCTCGAGACGAGCCTGCTTCAGGCTGACGTCATAATACTCGTTCATGGAGTCGAGGCCGATAACCTGGCCTCCTTCGGCAAGCAGCCTCAGGCAAAGATGAAACCCTATGAACCCGGCTGCGCCGGTGATCAGTATCGGCCTGCTTGATGTCACTGCATATCCTAGCGTTAATTTCAGGCGAGCTTTACAAGCTCCAGTATTTTATGTTGTCGGGAACTTCATTGGGCTTGATGGCCGACTTGACATCGAACAGTGTCCCCCCCGGCCTGATCATTTGAAAAAGACGCGCTCTTTCGTTGGTGAGATATTGCCTGTGAGGCACCGCCAGAACAAGCGCCTGCAAATCGTTTATCTCATCGAGCGGCAGGATTGTTTCGCCGTGATCACGCCGAGCGGTTTCGACATCGGCAAGGGGATCATGGACTTTGGGGACAATTCCGAACTGCCTTAGTTCCTTGACCATGTCGAAAACGCGGCTGTTGCGCAAATCCGGCACGTCCTCCTTGAATGTCAGCCCGAGAATGCCGACAGAAGCCCCTTTGACGGGCGTGTCAGAACCAATCAGCCGTTTGACAACCTGCTGGGCGACGAAGGCCCCCATGCCGTCATTGATGCGACGTCCGGCGAGGATGATCTGCGGATGGTAACCTTCGGCCTCGGCCTTGGCGGTCAAATAATATGGATCGACGCTGATGCAGTGGCCGCCGACGAACCCCGGTTTGAAGGGAAGGAAGTTCCATTTCGTCGACGCAGCATCAAGAACATCCTGCGTCCGGATATCGAGCCGCTCGAAGATCATTGCCAGTTCGTTCATCAGCGCGATGTTCAGATCGCGCTGGGTGTTCTCGATAACCTTCGCTGCCTCGGCCACCTTGATCGACGGGGCGCGGTAGACGCCGGCATCGATGATACGGCCATAAACGTTCGCGACGCGCTCCAGCGTCTCGTTATTCTCGCCGGAGACGACTTTGACGATCTTTTGCAGCGAGTGTTCCCGATCGCCGGGGTTGGCGCGTTCGGGCGAATAGCCGAGGGCAAAGTCGCGGGGATGTCGCAGGCCGGAAACCTGCTCGATGATCGGCCCACAGAAATCTTCGGTCACACCTGGATAGACTGTCGACTCAAAAACGACGACGGCGCCTTTGCTCACCGCCTCGCCGACGAGTTCGGACGCCAGTTTCAAAGAAGCTAGATCGGGAGCGCGATTTGCGTCGATAGGGGTTGGCACGGCGACGATGAAGAAAGTAGCGCCTTTCAACATCTCCCGGTCGGTGGTCAGCCCTATCGAGGTCTCCTTGAGCGCCGTTGCGTCAACTTCCCCCGTACGATCGACGCCGCCACGCAATTCCCCGATCCGACGCTCGCTGATGTCAAAAGCTATGGTGCCGGGGAAAACCTTCCCAAAGGCAATGGCTACCGGCAGGCCGACATAACCCAGGCCGATAACTGCAATGCGTTCGGACATCCGTGGGGTTCCTCGAGCCACCTGTTGAGCCGACGTGCTTGTATGGCAGGCTGTTGGCCAATTCAACGATGCTCTATCGCGAAGAGGAATGTCTCACGAAAAATGGTCGTTGCCATTTTCATGTTGCCATCCGCCGATGCCATCGATGTTGTGGATAAAATCCAGCAGGACCGGGTTTCGAGCCACTCTCTGCTGCGGATTGGGGTGAACCGTCAGGTTCTGCCGGCCATCTACGCAGCGGCGGCCCTGACGATAGGGCTGATATTCTCTGCTGCCAATCCATAGGCCACTATCGGCCTCAATCGTGCCTTCTGATCAAACCAAATGCCGGGATCGGAATTCGCATCGGCACCGAGCGGATCTGCGAAATTTCAGTTTGGTCCTTGTGCATTGGCTGCGGACACGTCGTATCCTGCGTGTGGCGACCGATATCTGGTCGATCAGCATTTGCCTGGGAGCAGAAATTGGCCAGACTCTATGACAGCCGCAGACGCATTCTCGTTACCGGGGGCGCAGGGTTTATCGGCTCGCATCTTATTGACCGCCTGTTGGAACGAGGCGACGAAATCTTGTGTGTCGACAACCTTTTCACCGGATCAAAGCGCAATATCGACCATTTGGCCAAGCATCCCCGCTTCGAATTCATGCGCCATGACGTGACCTTTCCGCTCTACGTCGAAGTCGATGAGATTTACAACCTGGCGTGTCCGGCCTCGCCTGTTCACTACCAGTACGACCCGGTTCAGACGATCAAGACCGCCGTGCACGGCGCCATCAATGTTCTTGGATTGGCAAAGCGGCTGAAATGCAAAGTCTTTCAGGCCTCCACCAGTGAGGTCTATGGTGACGCGTCTGTGCATCCGCAGCCCGAGAGTTACTGGGGCAATGTAAACCCGATCGGGCCGCGCTCATGCTACGATGAAGGCAAACGCTGCGCCGAAACGCTGTTCTTCGACTATCACCGACAACATGGCTTGTGGGTCAAGGTCGCGCGGATTTTCAATACGTTCGGGCCGCGCATGCACCCGGCAGACGGCAGGGTTGTCTCAAATTTCATCGTGCAGGCGCTTCGTGGTGAACCGATAACCATTTTCGGCGACGGCTCACAGACAAGGTCGTTTTGCTACGTCGACGACCTGGTGAGCGGCATGCTGCGCCTCATGGATACGGGGCCGGAGGTGACCGGTCCAGTAAACATCGGCAATCCAAGGGAAGTAACGATCAGGCGCTTGGCCGAACTGACGACGCAGATGACCGGATCAGGTTCGGATATAATTTACCGCGATCTTCCGCAAGACGATCCGCGGCACCGCCAGCCCGATATCACCCTTGCCAAAAGGCTTGTCGGCTGGGAGCCGACGGTGACTTTAGAAGCCGGGCTGCAACAGACGATCGACTATTTCAAAGCCCTGCTGCCGAAGGTTTCCACAAACTCGCCTTGACCCGGCACCGCAGTGCAACCGTCAAGTCTGACCGATCACCGTCGTGGTAGCGACGCCTTTTGCAGTCGACTCCGGTAGGCTTGAAGTTTTTCGAATTCTAATTATTTTAAGCTTGAAATTATTTTGAAGATCCATGGCGCTTCATCCGTCCGAGCCGGGACACCGGCATTTGGCGGAGAGCAGAAGGAGGAGGAAGATTTGCCGTTGTTCCGGAATAAAACTCCATGAACACAGCACGATTTTCCGAGAGTGTCACAGGCAAGATCGTCGATGGCGTTCTCATCGTCACGATCGAAAATCCGCCGGTCAACGCGCTGTCCCTCCATGTCAGGGCCGGACTGATGGCTGCGCTTGGGCGTGCGGCGTCGGATGAAGTGTCTGCCGTGGTGCTGACCGCCATTGGGCGCACCTTCATCGGTGGCGCCGATATCAAGGAATTCGGCAAGCCCGCTATCGGGCCCACACTGACTGACGTGATCGAAGCGATGGAGAGCTTCGCCAAACCGATCGTCGCGGCAGTAGGCGGCGCGGCGCTCGGCGGCGGCTGCGAGATTGCGCTGGCCTGCCACTACCGGGTGGCCAGCAAGGCGGCCAGCTTCGGCCTGCCCGAGGTCAAGCTCGGGTTAGTGCCCGGGGCCGGCGGAACCCAACGCCTGCCCCGCCTCATCGGCACGGTCGCCGCAATTGACCTGATCGGCACGGGTCGGCCCGCAAATGCCGACGAAGCTCTCGCTCTCGGTCTGATCGATACCATTGCGGACGATCTTCCCGAAGGCGCGCTCGATGTCGCCCGCCGTCTCGTTGGCCAACCGCTGCGGCGCACGGGTGCGCTTTCCGTCCCGCGCTCGCAACCTGAGGCCGACGCGGCAGCCGCAAGAAAGGTGCTTTCCCGCAGCCGTGGACAGATCGCGCCTGCAGAGGCCGTGAGACTGGTCCGGGCCGCGTCCACGGCCAGACTTGAGGACGGTCTTGTGCACGAACGCGCGACCTTCCTGCGCCTCCGGGATTCTCGCGAGGCGGCAGCGTTGCGCCACGTCTTCTTTGCCGAGAGGCAAGCCAGCAAAGTCGACAGGCTGGAGGGTATCACGCCTCGCAAGGTCGAGACCGTCGGTATCGTCGGAACCGGCCTGATGGGTGCAGGCATCGCGGTCTCGGCCTTGAATGCCGGCTATCGCGTAATCGGCATCGAGCAGAACGACGACGCCGCGGCAAAAGGATACGAGCGGATCGCCGGCCTTCTCGACAAGTCGGTCCAATCCGGCCGACTCACCGATCATGCCCGCAGGGAGGCGCTGAGCCGGTTTGAAGCGGCCAGTGACGCCGGCAGGCTGGTGCAGGCCGATCTGGTCATCGAGGCAGTGTTCGACGATCTCGCGGTAAAAACCGAACTCTTCCGGAAGCTTGATCGTATCGTCCGCCCCGACGCCATACTGGCGACCAACACCAGCTACCTCAACCCCGACGAGATCGCCTCGGCAACCGCCCGGCCCGAACGGATCGCCGGCCTGCATTTTTTCTCCCCGGCCAACGTCATGCGGCTCACCGAAGTGGTGGATTGCGCGGCGACGGCGCCCGATGTGCTCGCCTCGGCTATCGCGTTCGTCAGGAAGCTCGGCAAGCTGCCTGTCGTGTGCGGCGTTACCGAGGGTTTCATCGGCAACCGCCTCTATTCGGCCTACCGCCGCGAGGCGGAGTTCATGGTGGAGGATGGCGCAGCACCGGAAGAGGTGGATGCCGCGCTGGAGGCCTGGGGCTTCCCGATGGGGATCTTCGCGGTCAACGACATGGCTGGGCTGGAGATAGCCTGGGCGCGGCGCAAGCGACAGGCGGCGATGCGCGATCCGCAAGCACGTTATGTCGAGATCGCCGACCGGCTGTGCGAGGCCGGCCGCTTCGGCCGCAAGACCGGGCGCGGCTGGTACGATTATTCCGACGGCGAGCGCAGGAGCGACCCGCAAGTGGCCGCGCTGATCGAGGCCGTTCGGGCGGCCAAGGACATCGTGCCGCGCCGCTTTTCGCCCGATGAGATCGTCACGCGCTTGCTGGCGGCAATGGCCGACGAGGGCAAGGCATTACTCGCCGAAGGCATCGCGGCGCGTGCCTCCGACATCGATCTGGTGATGATCAACGGCTATGGCTTCCCGGCCCACAAGGGCGGGCCGATGTTCCGCGCCGGAGAGGTTTAAGGACCAGCTACGACAGCCTTGCGATGACGGCGCGCAGTGCCTCGCCGAAACGCCTGACCTCGTCGACCGTGTTGTAATGGACCAGCGAGGCGCGGATGGCGCCGCTGTCCATCGACAGGTTGAGACGCTTCATCAGCCGGGGCGCATACATATGGCCGTCGCGGATGCCGATCTGCATGTCAGCCATTTCCTCGACGATCCGCTGCGGCGACAGCTTGCCGATGTTGAAGCAGAATGTCGGCACGCGTTCGTTGATGCGGGCTTCCTCGGCGACGCCGTAGATCGTGGCATTGCATCCCTTGAGCACGGCGAGCATCTCACGCGCCAGGAGCACTTCGTAATCGCGGATGGCGCCCATGCCGGCAACGATGTTGTCGCGCCGCGAGCGGTTGTTGGAGGGCGCCAGATTGCGGCCGATCAGTTCCAGGTACTGCACTGCGGCATCCATGCCCGAGACGTTCTCGTAGATGAAGGTGCCTGCCTCGACCTTGTAAGGCGGCTCGTCGGGGATGAAATCCTCGCGGAAGGTCGGCAGCCGCTTCAGCGTTTCGAAGCGGCCCCACAGAAAGCCCATATGCGGCGAGAAATTCTTGTAGCCGGAGCAGACGAGATAATCACAGTCCCAGGCCTGCACGTCGATCAGCCCGTGCGGTCCGTAATGCACGCAGTCAAGGAACACTTCGGCGCCGGCCGCATGCGCGATCGCGGCCACCGAAGCGACGTCGACGATCGAGCCGATCGAATGCGCGGTCACCGTGCAGGCGACGAGACGGGTGCGATCGGAAACCAGCGGCTTGAGGTCGTCGACATGCAGGTTGCCGTCCTCGCGCATGCGCCACCATTTGAACTTGGCTCCGGCGGGCTCCAGCGCCAGCCACGTGGCGATGTTGGCGTCGTGGTCCATATCGGTGATGACGATCTCGTCGCGCTCTGTGTCCTTGGCCAGCATCTGGCCGATGCCGAGGCTGACCAGGCGAATGAACGAGGTGGCGTTCATGCCGAAGCAGATTTCCGACGGACTGTAGGCGTTGATCAGCAAGGCCACGCTCGTCCGAGCATCCGCAACCGATTGGTCGACCGTGACCGAGCGCCCATAGCGACCACCACGCTGCACATTGTGCGAGACCAGGTGATTGGTCACCGCGTCGAGCACGCTCTGCGGGATCTGCGCGCCGGCGGCGTTGTCCATGAAGATGAAATCACCGGCGCGCTGCAAGGCCGGAAACATGGCGCGGATGGTGTCGACCGGAAAGCCGCCGGCGGCTTGGGAATTGCTCAACTGTATCTCCTGCGAATGGCTTGGGAAG
Organism: Mesorhizobium sp. M0217; assembly: GCF_040321955.1. Classification (NCBI taxonomy): domain Bacteria; kingdom Pseudomonadati; phylum Pseudomonadota; class Alphaproteobacteria; order Hyphomicrobiales; family Phyllobacteriaceae; genus Mesorhizobium; species Mesorhizobium sp. M0217. Next base: position 40,581 of record NZ_JAMYSN010000010.1, read on the forward strand.
CGGGACGGTTGATGAGGTCAGCGCGTCTTCTCGGTCTTGAAGCGGTCTTCGAGCAGGCTGACGAGGCGGACCATCGGCCAGAGGAAGATGAGATAGACCAAAGCGGCGCCGATCAGCGGCGAGGGATTGGCATAGAGCGACTGCGCGTTGGTCGCTTCCTTCAACAGTTCAGGCAGCGCAACGGTGGAAGCGAGCGACGTGTCCTTGAACATCGAGACGCAATTGCTGGTCATCGGCGGGATGACGACGCGGATCGCCTGCGGCAGCACCACCTTGCGCAAGGTCAAAAGGAAAGGCAGGCCGAGCGCCTGTGCTGCCTCGAATTGGCCTTTCGGAATGCTCTCAATGCCGGAGCGGAACACTTCTGCTGAATAGGCCGACATGATGATGGCGAACGCCGTCACGGCGGAGGCCCAGGACGACAGACGGATGCCGAGGAAGGGCAGCGCATAATAGATCAGGATCAGCACCACCAGCACCGGCAGGGCGCGGAAGATGTCGGTGTAGCCGACCGCCAGCCAGCGCAGCGGCTTCGGCGCATAGAGCCGCAACAGGCTGATCCCCAGGCCGATGGGAATGCCGATGCCGATACTCAAAATGCCGAGCAGCAGCGTGTTCAGGAAGCCACGCAACAGCGCCGGCAGGCTGGACATTATCACGTCAGGATTGAAGAAGGTGTCGATCAGCGACATGGGAGCGTTCCCGAACCCCAGAGCAAAGGATGCTCAAGTTAAAACCAATCGACCTTGCCTCCGATGAGGCTATCCGTGTGGCAGCAGGCGCCGGAGCGTGAAATGAATCGTGCCGGCCTGGGAGCCGGCACGATTTAAGTGCATTGCCGGTCAGGCCTTGGGCAGCGGCATTTCCTTGACCGTCGAGGAATCGGCTGGCGCGTCGCTGCCGAACCACTTCTTGTGGATCGCGGCCAGCGTTCCGTCCTTCTTCATCGCGGTCAGCGCGTCGTTCAGCTTGCCGAGCAGCGGATGGTCCTTGCTCATCATCAGGCCGTACTGTTCGCCGGTCTTGATGCGCTGCTTGACCTTCAGGTCCTTCATCTTGGTGAAGGAGTATTCCATGCCCGGAATATCGCTGACGGCGGCGTCCACGCGGCCCGCGCTGAGGTCGAGCAGAAGATTCTGCTGCGTGTCATAGCCCTTCACGTCGCTGTAGCCGTCAGCCTCCTGATGCGCCTTGACCCAGGTCTCGCCGGTCGAGCCTGAAAGCACGCCGACGATCTTGCCCTTGAGGTCGGCCTCGGTGTTAACAGCGCTATCGGTCTTCGTCGCAATGCCCATGTCGGAGTCATAATAGGGCTGGGTGAAGGACAGCGTTTTCAGTCGCTCCGGCGTGATGGTGATGGAGGAGATCGCGACATCGATGCGGTTGGAACTGACAGCCGCGAACAGCGCCTGGAAGCCGAGGTCGGCAATGTCGGTGGTCATGCCGGCACGCTTGGCCGCTTCGTTGACGATGTCGACTTCAAAGCCCTCGAACGTGCCGCTCTCGTTCTTGTATTCGAAGGGCGGATTGGTCGGGTAGGCGCCGACATTGAGCACATCGGCGGCAAAGGCGGTGGCCGGGCCGGCAGCGATGCCGATCGTGGCGGCGAGAAGAAGCAGGTTGCGACGAGTGAAGCTCATTTTGTGTTCCCTCTGGTTGTGATCGGGCGGGTCTGCTCCCGCACGGTTTGTTGCCGTCCCACCTCCCAGCGGGGCGTCAATTTATGGCGGCGACCATGCGCTCGAGCGCGGTCGCTATCTGGTCGCGTTCACGGCACACGCACATCCGCAGGAAGGCCGCTGCCGAATTTCCAAAGAGGTGGCCGGGAGCCAGCCCGACGCGCGCCGTCTCCAGTATCCTGGCGCAGGCCTGCCGGGCGTCGCTTTCGCCGTCCATGGCAAAGAAGGCATACATGCCTCCGCGCGGTTTCGTCGGCAGGATGATGCCGGGAATCTGGGCCAGCCTGTCATAGGCAAGGTCGAGGCCGGTTTTGATCCGCTGCCTGATCTCCTCGACCAGCGGCTCGCCTTGGCGGATGGCGGCGACAGCGCCTGCCTGGATAGGCGCGGCGGTGCCGCTGTTGATGTACTGCGTCATGGCGCCAAGCTGGTCGGCCACCCCCGACGGATGCGTCAGCCAGCCGATGCGCCAGCCGGTCATCGCCCACGCCTTCGAAAAACTGTTGACCGACAGCACCCGGTCGCCATCCTCGGCGATCTGCAGGATGGAAGGAGCAACATTGCCGTCGAAATAGAGCCGGCCATAGACCTCGTCGGAGATGATCCAGATGCCGGTGCGCCGGCTGAAGTCGAGCAGCGCCTGCATCTCCTCGCGCGACGCGGTCCAGCCGGTCGGGTTGGACGGCGTCGACAGGAAGATCGCGCGTGTGCGCGCATCGCAAGTGGCGAACAGCCGGTCGAGATCGAGATGCCAGTCGCCCTTGAAGTCGAGCGAAAACGGCCTTGGCTCGCCGCCGATCAGATGGATGGCGTTGTGGATGTTGGGCCATTGCGGCGCGACATAGACGACGTTGCTGCCGGTATCGACCAGCAGTTCCAGCGCCAGGTACAGCGCCTGCATGCCGCCGGGCGTGACCGTGGTGCGCGCAATCGGGATCGTCCGGCCGTGAATGCGCGTTTGGTATTCCGACAGCGCCTCGTTCAGTAGGGGGTGCCCACGCATGTTAGGGACGTAGAACGTCTGGCCTTCATCGAAGGCGGCCTTCGCCGCGTCGCGGATGAAAGCGGGCGTCACCATGTCGCCTTCGCCGTACCAGAGCGCGATCACGTCGCCCAGTTCTCGGGCGCGCACGGCAAGGTTGGCAATGTTTTCGGTGTGCAGGTCACGGATCTGGGCACGTACGCCGTCGAAAGCATAACGCGCGCTGGACGATGACTGGGGCAGTATGAACGACAAGGACTGAAACCCCTCCCACCCGGAGCACCGCGACGGACTGCCCGGCAAGCCCCACCGGCACGACAGTCGCCATCGAGTTTGGATGCTATCCAATGTGCTGCGCTTTTCAAGGAAAAAGTTTTAAGCTTAAAAAGTTTTTGCCCGATCCCGCCCGTCTACCGCAGCTCGGCGCGCGCAGCGGTGCAGTTGGCCGCAGCGCCGGCGCCAAGAAACATCGTATCGCTGGCCAGCACGAAGAAGCTCGCGCCGATAGCGGCCCACTGGCTGATCGTCTGTGGGCTGGCGCAAAATATACCCGATGTCCTGCCATGCGCGACGGTCGCGCGGATGATCCTTGTGATCGCCTCATTGAGCTTGTCCACGCCTTTCGGCCCGATCGCATCGATCGACACGGAGAGATCGCCGGGGCCGACGAAGACCACATCGATGCCGTCTATGGCCGCGATCGCCTCGATGTTGGCCAGCCCCTCCGATGTCTCGACCTGGACCGCGACGACCACCCTATCATTGGCCGCGGCCAGATATTCGGGAATGCGATAGCCATAGCCGGCCGCGCGGCCAGGCCCGACGCCGCGCTCGCCCAGCGGCGGATAGCGCGAGGCTTTCACCGCCGCCTCGGCCTGAGCAGCGGTCGAGACGCGCGGCACGAGCACGCCTTGTGCGCCGCTGTCGAGCGCCGCCTGGATAGCTTCCGGCGCATGACCGGGAACACGCACCATGGCCGGCACGCGATGCACGTCGGCCGCGCGCACCATGGTTTCGATCGTGTCGCGCGCGATCTGGGCATGTTCCCAGTCGATGCAGACGAAGTCGAGGCCGGTGAGCGCCATCACTTCGACGGCGACGGGATGGGGAATAGCGGCGAAGGAGCCGACGAGATTGGTCTTGCCGATGCACTTCTGACGGAACGCGCTCATATCCATCCCCTTTTCCCCTCCGAATTCATATCCGCAATCGGCGGCGAGGCGAAGCTATTTCAGGCTTGAAATATTTTTGCGCGGGCCTAGCGTGTCGGTCTCCCGCCACGAGTTCCCATGATGATCAAAACGCATCCCCTGCACGGCTCGAACAAACTGAAGCTCGGCGTCTTTTCGACCAATGCCGATGGCGGTCTGGCCATCACCGATGTGCCGGAACGCTGGACGGCAAGCTGGCAGGACAATCTGACGGCGGCGCAGATCGCCGACCGCGCCGGGCTGGAATTTATGCTGCCGATCGCGCGCTGGCGTGGCTTTGGCGGCCGCAACAAGGTGCGCGAATGGTCGTTCGAGACCTTCACCTGGGCAGCAGCCCTGGCGGTGGCCACCGAGCAGATCGGCCTGTTCATGACCGTGCATGTGCCGCTGGTGCATCCGCTCTATGCCGCCAAGGCGCTGGCAACTGTCGACCATATCAGCCAGGGCCGCGCCGGCCTGAACATCGTCTGCGGCTGGAACCCGAAGGAATTCGGCATGTTCGGCACGCCTTTGGTCGAGAAGGGCTACGACCAGGCCGCCGAATGGATCGAAATCCTGGAAAAGCTCTACGCCTCGGACCAGCCTCTGGACTATGAAGGCACCTACTATCGCCTCAAGGAGGCGGTGAGCCGGCCGGCGAGCCTGCAGGTTCCACGCCCGGTGACCATGAACGCTGCTTTCGGTGGCCCGGGCCGGGATTTCGCCGCCGCCCGATGCGATTATCTGTTCACGACCTTTTCGGAAATGAGCGATGCCGGCAAGCATGTCGCCGACATCAGCGAGCGGGCCGACAAGGTTGGCCGCAACGTCGGCGTCTACACGGTGGCGCATGTCGTCTGCCGTCCAACCATGGAAGAGGCGCAGGCCTACTACACGCGCTATGCCGTCGATCTGGTCGACCACGATGCGGTCGATGCTCATATGGCAGGCAAGAAGGAGTTCTCGCAGTCGCATGACCCGCATGCCTATGACCGCTACCGGCAGCGTTTCGCCGGCGGCGCCGGCACCTACCCGCTGGTTGGAACGCCGGAGACGATTGCCGCCGAGATGGCGGCAATAGCCGGGCATGGCTACCAGGGCATCGCGCTGTCGTTCGTCAACTACACCCAGGAACTGCCCTATTTCTGCGACCACGTATTTCCGCTGCTGAAGCGGGCGGGGCTGCGCTGCTGATCAATCCGGGAATAACGAATTCGTTAATCCGGAATGACGGCGGTTGCCTGAATTTCGATCTTGGCGCGATCTTCCACCAGCGCCACCACCTGCATGGCGGCCATCGCTGGGAAATGCCGGCCGATCACCTCGCGATAGGCCTCGCCTATACCCTTGAGATTGCCGAGATATTCGGCCTTGTCGGTGAAATACCAGGTCATCGCGGTGATGTGCCGTGGCTCCGCGCCGGCTTCCGCCAGCACGGCGACGATGTTTTGCAGCGTCTGCCGCACCTGGCCGGCGAAATCGTCGGTCTCGAACTGGCACTGCCCGTTCCAGCCGACCTGTCCGCCGACGAAGACGAGCCTGCCGCGCGCGGCAATGCCGTTGGCGTAGCCGACCGGTTTCGCCCAGCCCTCCGGCTGCAGGATCTCGTGCATTTTCAAGCCTCCCCGGTATTCTTAAAACCAAATCTCAAAATCCAATACGTCGCTGTCAGGCCGCGCCCATCACCTGCCGTGCGATCACCACCTTCTGCACATCGGATGCGCCCTCGTAGATGCGTAGCGCGCGGATCTCGCGATAGAGGCTCTCGACGATATGGCCCTTGCGGACGCCGTCCCCCCCATGCAGCTGCACAGCCTTGTCGATCACCTCTTGCGCCTTGTCGGTGGCGAACAGCTTGGCCATCGCCGCCTCGCGGGTGACACGAGCCGCGCCCATGTCCTTGGTCCAGGCAGCGCGGTAGACCAGCAGCGCTGCGGCATCGATGTCCAGCGCCATGTCGGCGATATGGCCTTGCACCATCTGCAGCTCTGCCATCGGAGCGCCGAAAAGTTTGCGCTCGGCCACCCTGCTGATGCTTTCGTCCAGCGCCCGGCGGGCAAAGCCGAGTGCCGCCGCGCCGACCGTGGAGCGGAACACGTCAAGCACCGACATGGCGATGCGGAAGCCGTCTCCCGGTTTGCCGATCAGCGCCGAAGCCGGCACCCGGACCTGATCGAAGGAAAGCCGCGCCAGCGGATGCGGCGCGATCACTTCAAGGCGCTCGGCAATGCCAAGCCCCTTGGTATCAGCGGGTACGAGAAAGGCGGAAAGTCCCTTGGCACCCGGTGCCTCGGCGGTGCGGGCAAAGACGACGTAGAGATCGGCAATGCCGCCATTGGAAATCCAGGTCTTCTCGCCGCTGAGGATATAGAAGTCGCCATCGCGGCTCGCCGTCATTTCGGTGTTGGCGACATCCGACCCGGAGCGTGGCTCCGAAAGCGCGAAGGCGGAAATCGTCTTGCCGGCCCTGGTCTTTGCCAGCCATTGCTGCTGGTCGGGTGTGCCGAACAGGCTGAGCGCGCCGGTGCCGAGCCCCTGCATGGCGAAGGCGAAGTCGGCCAACCCGTCATGGCGCGCCAGCGTCTCGCGCGTGATGCACAAGGTGCGGACATCGAGCGGTCCCGGATTGTCGGTATCGAGCGCCGTCGGCTTCAGCCAGCCGTCGCGGCCAAGTTTCGCCACCAGCTCGCGGCAGGCGGCATCGACGTCGTGGTGATCGACGGGCAGGTTCCTGGCGCACCAGGCATCAAGGCGTTCGGCGAGTTCGCGATGCCGGTCTTCGAAAAACGGCCAGTTGAGGAAACTCTTGTCAGCCATCAATTGCCCTCGAACACCGGTTTCTCCTTGGCGAGGAAGGCCTTGTAGGCGCGCTCGAAGTCACGCGTCTGCATGCAGATCGCCTGCGCCTGCGCTTCCGCTTCGATCGCCTGGTCGAGGCCCATCGACCATTCCTGGTTGAGCTGCGTCTTGGTGATGCCGTGCGCGAAGGTCGGACCCGAGACGATGCGCGCCGCCATCTCGAGCGCGTCGGCCTCGAGCACTGCGGCATCGACCAGCCTGTTGTAGAAGCCCCAGCGCTCGCCTTCCGCTGCCGTCATCGTGCGGCCGGTGTAGAGCAATTCGGCGGCACGGCCCTGGCCGATGATGCGCGGCAGGATCGCGCAGGCGCCCATGTCGCAGCCGGCAAGGCCGACGCGGGTGAACAGGAAAGCGGTCTTGGCCTCCGGCGTGGCGATGCGGATGTCGGCGCTCATGGCGATGATGGCGCCGGCGCCGACCGCGACACCGTCGACCGCCGCGATGATCGGCTTGCCGCAGTTGAGCATCGCCTTGACGAAATCGCCGGTCATGCGGGTGAAGGCGAGCAATTCCTTCATGTCCATCTTGACCAATGGGCCGATAATGTCGTGGACATCGCCGCCCGAGCAGAAATTGCCGCCATTGGGCAGGAACACCACGGCGTCGACGTCGTCGGCATAGACGAGATCGCGGAACGTGTCGCGCAGTTCCGCATAGCTGTCGAAGGTCAGCGGATTCTTGCGCTCCGGCCGGTCGAGCCGCACCTTGGCGATCCTGCCTTCGACTTCCCAAAGGAAGTGCTTCGGCTTGAGGCCGGCCATCGAACTCATTCGCGTCCCTCCCAGTTGCTGCGGAACGAGGTCAGCATGCCGGTCAGCCGGCGCGCATCCTCCTCGCTGACCTTGGCCAGCAATTCTCCGATCCAACCCTCATGCGCCGCGGCCATTGCGGCAAAAGATTTGGAACCCTCGTCGGTCAGTCGCACCATGGATGTGCGGCGATCGCCATTGCGGCGCGCGCGCGCGACCACCCCTTCCGAAACAAGCCGGTCGACGATGCCGGTGACATTGCCGTTGGATACCAGCAGGAAGCGCGACAGATCGCTCATCAGCATGCCTTCCGGCGCGCGGTAGAGGGCGGCCATGACGTCGAAACGCGGCAGCGTCGTATCGAATTCCTTCTTCAGGCGCTCGCGCAGCTCCGCTTCGATCGTGCGCGAGGCGCGCAGCAGCCTGATCCAGAGACGCAGCCGGTCCTTGCCGGGTCCCGACGGCGCGGGCAATGGGCCGGCTACCATGTTTCGCCTCCTGAGATCGAAATTGCTTGTCCGGTAATCGACGCAGCCGCATCGCCGCACAGCCAGAGCACCGCTGAGGCAACTTCCTGCGGCTGGATGAAACGGCCTTGCGGGTTGGTCGAGGCAAGGCTCGCCCGCGCCTGCTCGACTGAGCGGCCGGTCTTTTCGACGACGCGCTGAATGGACTCCTCCAGCATGCCGGTCTCTACGAAGCCCGGGCAAACGGCGTTGACGGTCACGCCGGATTTCGCCGTCTCGGCCGCCAGTGCCCGCATCAGCCCGACCACCCCATGCTTGGCCGCCACGTAGGGCGCGACATAGGCGTAGCCTTTCAGCCCTGCGGTCGAGGCGACGAAGACGATCCGGCCCGCCTTGCGCGCGGCCATGCCGGCCAGCGCCGGCTTCACCGTCAGGAAGGCGCCGGTCAGATTGACGTCGAGCGTCCGCTGCCAGTCGGCAAGCGAGGTCCTGTGCGCCGGCGTGCTGCCGGCCATGCCGGCATTGGCGACGACGATGTCGAACGGGCCGCGCAAGGCTTCCGCCTGCGCGTAGAGCGATGTCATCGCCGCCTCGTTGGTAACATCGGCCGGCATGGCGTGAACGCGGCCGTTCTCGCCTGCCACCTTGGCAAGCTCGGCGTCGCGCCGTCCGCATATGGTCACCTCGATGCCGGCCTCGGCCAGCGCGAGTGCGATGGCCCGACCGACGCCGGAACCGCCGCCGGTGACCAGCGCATGTTTGCCTGAAATCGCCGAGACCGTCGTCATACTTTCAGCCCCGCCGCCGCATCGCGCTCGGCCAGCCGGTAGATCTGGTCGCGTCCGGGCAGATAGGGATCCGGCCATTTGACGCCACGGTCGCCGAGCGTCACTGCCGCATGCAGCGTCCAGTAGGGATCGGCGAGATGCGGCCGTGCCAGTGCCACCAGGTCGGCGCGGCCAGCCATCAGGATCGAATTGACATGGTCAGGCTCGTAGATGTTGCCAACCGCCATGGTCGCCATGCCGACCTCGTTGCGGATGCGGTCCGAGAACGGCGTCTGGAACATGCGGCCATAGACAGGCTTGGCGGCAATCGAGGTTTGGCCCGCCGAGACGTCGCATATGTCGACGCCTTCCAAATGCAGCATCCGCGCGATCTCCACCGCATCGGCCGGCGTCACACCCTCGATGCCGACCCAGTCATTGGCCGAAATGCGCACCGAGATCGGCTTTCGCGCCGGCCAGGCGGCACGCACCGCATGGAAGATTTCCAGGGGATAGCGCATGCGATTTTCCAGCGAACCGCCATACTCATCCGTGCGCCGGTTGGTGACCGGCGTGATGAAGGACGACAGCAGATAGCCGTGCGCGGCATGGATCTCCAGCATGTCGAAGCCGCAGCGATCGGCCATCTGGGTGGCGGTCACGAACTCGTCGCGCACCTTGTCCATGTCAGCACGGTCCATGGCTTTCGGCACCTGATTCTCAGGTGACCATGCAATCGCCGAGGCCGCCATGACCGGCCAATTGCCCGAGGCGAGCGGCACGTCGGTGCCTTCCCAACCGATACGGGTCGAGCCCTTGGCCCCGGAATGCCCGACTTGGGCGCAGATTTTCGCCTCGGTCTCGGTGTGGACAAAATCGACGAGCCGCTTCCACGCAACCTCATGTTCGGGCGCATAGAAGCCGGGACAGCCGGGCGTGATGCGTCCTTCCGGGCTGACACAGGTCATCTCGATATAGACAAGCCCGGCGCCGCCCTTGGCCCGCTCGGCATAGTGGGCGAAATGCCAGTCGGTCGGGCAGCCATCCACAGCCTTGTACTGCGCCATCGGCGAAACGACGATGCGGTTGTTGAGCTGCATGTCGCGCAGCCTGAACGGCGCGAACATCGGCGCCCGGCGCTGCCTGTTGCCGCCTGCCCCCGCCTGGCGCTGGAACCATTCCTCGGCGCTTTCAAGCCATTTGGCATCCCGCAGCCGCAAATTCTCGTGGCTGATGCGCTGCGAGCGGGTCAGCAGCGAATAGTTGAACTGCACCGGATCGAGGCCGAGATAGCGCTCGACCTCCTCGAACCACTCCAGCGAATTGCGCGCCGCCGACTGCAGCTTCAGCACCTCGGTGCGGCGCGCATCCTCATACTTGCGGAAGGCGGCGACGAGGTCCGGTTCGGTTTTGACATACTCGGCCAGCGCGACCGCACTTTCCAATGCGAGTTTGGTGCCCGAGCCGATCGAGAAATGCGCCGAGGCCGCGGCATCGCCCATCAGCGCCAGGTTCTTGTACGACCAGCGTTCGCACAGCACGCGCGGGAAATTGATCCAGGCCGAACCTCTGATGTGATTGGCATTGGACATCAGCGCGTGGCCGCCGAGATGCTTCTCAAAGATGCGCTCGCAGACGGCGATCGATTCCTGCTGCGACATCGCGCCGAAGCCGAAGGCAGCCCAGGTCTGTTCGCTGCATTCGACGATGAAAGTCGCTGTCTCGCTGTCGAACTGATAGGCGTGCGCCCACACCCAGCCATGTTCGGTCTTCTCGAAGATGAAGGTGAAGGCGTCGTCGAATTTCTGGTTGGTGCCGAGCCAGACGAATTTGCATTTGCGGGTGTCGATGTCGGGCTTGAAGACTTCGACGAAGGTGTTGCGCGCCCTTGAGTTCAGCCCGTCGGCGGCGACGACCAGATCATGCGTCGCCATATAGGGCTGAGGGTCGGCGATATCGCTCTCGAACATCAGCCTCACGCCAAGTTCGCGCGCGCGTCGCTGCAGCAGGACCAGAAGCCGCTTGCGGCCGATGCCACAGAAACCGTGGCCCGACGAGACCGTGCGCACGCCGTCATGGATGACGGCGATGTCGTCCCAATAGGCGAAATGCTTCTTGATCCAGACAGCGCTGACCGGGTCGTTTTTGGCAAGGTTGTCGAGTGTTTCGGCCGACAGCACGACGCCCCAGCCGAACGTATCGTCGGCGCGATTGCGCTCGAACACCGTGATCTCGTGGGCGGCGTCCCGCAGCTTCATTGAAATGGCAAAGTAGAGGCCGGCTGGTCCGCCACCGAGAACCGCAACCTTCATCCGTGCGATCTCCTCTTCGCTTGCTGCATATCAAGTATTGCGCCGGAGATAAAATATTTCAAGCTTAAAGTTTCATGTTGGAACGATTGCTGGACACGGGTGGCGCGCCTGCGGGCTGGCCCCGCAAGCGCGCTCTGGAAATCACTTGTCCGGGTTCTTCGGGCTCCACAGCACAGTCTCGGCACCCTTCTCATAGGCCATCCCATCGGGATAGCTGATCGCCTCCAGTTGCAATCCCCATGGCGCCTGGAAATAGAGGATGGTCTGGCCGGCCGCCGGACCTTCCTTGACCGGCAGCGGACCCATCCGCGTCTTCACCCCCTTGCCGTCGAGATAGGCTTTCGCCGCGGCGACATCATCGACATACATGGCAATGTGGAAGCCGCCGATATCGCTGTTCTTCGGAGTCAAATCCTTCTGGTCAGGCGCGGTGTATTTGAACAACTCGATGTTCGATCCATGACCGCAACGCACCATGGTGACCTGCTCGATGACAGCCTTCGGATCGACGCCCAGAAGATCCTGCATGAAGGTGCCCTTGTCATCGGCGAACGGACCGAACGACATCGCCTTCTTGCAGCCGACGACTTCGGTGAAGAAGTCGACTGCCTGCTTCATGTCGGGCACCGTGATGCCGGTGTGGTCGTGGCCGCGCATGCCGGGGATCGCATCGGCCGAAGCCGTTCCCATCGAGCAGAACAGGATCGCGGCAAGCATCGTGCCGCGGGCTGCGTAATTCATATTACCCTCCGTTCGCGGGCTGATTTTGCCCTCATGCACGTCCGAAGCCCGCTGTTCGGCGTGGTGGGTGAACAGTCCTATGCCGGCGCTTTCGTTGCTGGCCGCAACCAGTCCGCGTCGATCTCAGGCAGTGGGATGGCGGCAAGCAGGTCGCGCGTGTAGGTCTCCCTGGGATTGTCGAACAGCGCATCGGTGGCGCTCGCCTCGACGATCCTGCCCTCGCGCATTACGATCACCTGTTGGCAGAGCCGCCGGATGACCGACAGGTCGTGGCTGATGAAGGCGACCGTCAGCCCCATCTCCGCGGCCAGTCTCTCCAAAAGGGTGAGGATCTGCGCCTGCGTCGATACGTCGAGGCCGGAGACGATCTCGTCGGCCAGCACGAATTTCGGCGAAAGCGCCAACGCGCGCGCAATTCCGACGCGCTGGCGCTGCCCGCCCGACAGTTCATGACGATAGCGACTAGCGAAGCTTTGCGGCAGGCCGACGCGATGCAATGCCTCGGCGACGCGTTCCCTAAGCCTGTCGCCAAGCCCATTCTGCTTGAGCGGCGCGGCAATGATGCCGGCGATGGTGCGACGCGGGTTGAGCGACGACATCGGGTCCTGGAAGATCATCTGCAGGTCGCGGCGCAGAGGTCGCAGCTCCGCATCCGGCAGATGGGCGATATCGCGGCCCTCGAAATGGATGCTGCCGACGCTCGGCTCCAGAAGTCTGACAAGCGTGCGGCCGAGCGTCGATTTTCCGGACCCGGATTCACCGACGATGCCGGTCACCGAACCTCTCGGCAGATCGAAGTCTAGGCCTTTCAAAATCTCGGCCAGCGGCGCGCGGCCGATCAGCGGCTTGCGGGTCATGTCGGGCAGCGCCACCTTCAGCCCGCGCACGGAAAACAGCGGCTCAACCATGCGGCCGCCTCCACGCCTGGTCTGCCGCGCCGATCTCGGCGGCAAGCCCGGCCAGCACGGTCTCGTCCACCGGCTTCAGCGAGGCCAAGGGATGGGTGTAGCGTGGCGTGGCGGCTATCAATGCCCGCGTATAGGGATGCTCAGGCGCGGCGAAGAGAGCGGCTGTATCAGCCTCTTCCACCACCTTGCCGGCGTAGAGCACAGACACTTGCTGGCTGATCTTTGCAACGACGCCGAGATCGTGGGTGACGAACAGGATCGCGGTGCCATGCTCGCGTTGCAACTCGGCGATCAGGCGCAGGATCTGCTTTTGCACGGTCACGTCGAGCGCGGTTGTTGGCTCGTCGGCAACGATCAGCCGTGGCTCGGCGGCGAAGGCGGCGGCGATCAGCACACGCTGGCGCATGCCGCCGGACAGCTCGTGCGGATAGCATTTCAGCACCCGGTCGGGATCGCGGATCTGCACCTCATCCAACAATTGCCGGATACGCTTGTCCGCCTTGTCACCGTTCCAGCCGAGAATGCGCACCAGCCGGTCAGTCATCTGCGGACCGATGCGGCGCGACGGGTTGAGCGCAGTCAACGGATCTTGCGGGATCAGCGCCGTGCGAGCGCCGATCAGCGTGCGCCTTGCCTTGGGCTGCAGCCTGCCGAGGTCTTCGCCTTCGAGCTGCATGGCGCCTTCGACGATGCGCACGCTTGACGGCAGCACACCGAGAACCGCCTTGCCGATCATCGTCTTGCCGGCGCCGCTCTCGCCAACAAGAGCACGCACCTCACCCGGCTGCACGGAGAGCGACACCGACCGCAGCACGCGCTGGCCGTTCGGCAGCACGGCGCTCAGATTGGCAATATCCAGGCAAGCGCTCATCGCAGCACCGGATCGAAGCGTGTCTTCAGCGCCTCACCGAACTGGCTGAACGACAGCACGGTGAGGATCAGCGTGACAAGCGGAAACACCAGCACCCACCAGGCCTGATGGATCGACAGCCGGCCCTCGGCGATGATGCCGCCCCAGGTCGGATCGTCGGTCGAGATCGACAGATTGACGAAGGACAGGATGGCCTCGACGATGACGGCGATGCCCATCTCCAGCGACAGCAGTGCCACGATCGACGGCACCACATTGGGCAGCACCTCGCGCAGCATGATGCCGATGCGGCCATAGCCGGCGATGCGGGCGTTCTCGACATAGTCCATGCGCGACTGGCCCATCGCTTCGGCGCGGATCACCCGGCAAAAGCGCGTCCAGTCGATTATGACGATGGCGAGGATGACGGAACTGAGGCCGGTGCCGAGCACCGCGACCAGCAGGATGGCGAACAGCACCGGCGGGAATGCCATCCAGACGTCGACGATGCGTGAAATGATGCGGTCGGCCCAGCCGCCGAAATAGCCGGCGACCAGTCCGAGCGTCGAGCCGACAAGGCAGGCGGCGATCGCCGCCGCGAAAGCGACGATGAAGGCGATACGGCCGCCGAAGATCAGCCGGGAGAGGAGATCGCGGCCGAGGCTGTCGGTGCCCAGCCAATAGCCGGATTCCGCACCACTCATCCAGAATGGCGGCAGCCGTTCCAGCATCAGGTCTTGCGCCAGCGGGTCCTGCGGTGCGACCAGCGGCGCGAAGATCGCGGCCAGCAGCGCCAGCAGCAGCCAGCCGCCGGCCAGCCACAGCCTCGGGCCCAGTCCGCGCCGGGCGATGCGTGCCTCATCCATGGCGCAGCCTCGGATTGAGCAGCGCGTACATCATGTCGACGCCAAGATTGATCAGCACGAACAGCAGCGCGAACACCAGCACGATGCCTTGGATCAGCGGCAGGTCGCGGTTGATGACGGCATCGATCGCCATGTTACCGAGCCCTTCGTAGGAAAACAGCCGCTCGACGATGACCGTGCCGCCGATGAGGAAGGTGAACTGGACGCCGACGAGAGTCAGTGTCGGCAAGGCAGCGTTCTTCAGCGCCTCGCGTAAGATAACCTGCGTTTCCGAAAACCCCTTCACCCGCGCCAGCACGACATAGTCGAGGTCCAGCACTTCCTTCAGCGACTGTTTCAGCAACTGCGCGATGATTGCGGCCAGCGGCAGCGCCAGCGCCACAGCCGGCATCAGCATGTGCTTCAGGAGATCCCAGGTCAGGTCGAGGCGCAGCCGAAGCAAGCTCTCGAAGAAATAGAACTGGGTGACGAAGGGCAGGTCGAGCTGCGGCGACACGCGGCCGGAAATGTCGAAGATCGGCACCAGCACGCCAAACAAAAGGATCAGCACGAGGCCCCACAGGAAATCGGGAATGGAAAGGGCGGCACCGCTGGCGATATCGATGCCGGCTTCGACCGCCGTGCCACGTTCGCGGGCGCCGAGGATCGCCGTCGTGCCGCCGAGCCCAACCGCCATGATCAGCGCGACGATGGCGAGTTCCAGCGTTGCCGGCAAGCGGTTGAAGACGAGGCTGAGCACATCTTGCCTGAGCGAAATCGAGGTGCCGAAATCGCCCCTGACGACGCCGGACAGCCAGATGAAGAATTGCTGCACGATGGTCTTGTCGAGCCCGTAGAGTGCACGCAGCCGGTCGATGTCGGCATCTGTCGCACCGGGGGGCAGCATCATGGCGATCGGGTCACCAGGCGCGACGCGGATCACGACGAAGACGACGACAGCCACGCCGAACAGCGTGATCAGCATCGTCAGCAGACGGATCAGGAATCGTTGCAGGAGCATTCTGGTGTTGGCCCAGTGCGTTTCTAACGAAGAGCCCCCTCATTCGTCCGCTTCGCGGCCACCTTCTCCCCGAGGGGAGAAGAGGTCACGGACGGCTGAGCTGGTCTCTTCTCCCCAGCGGGGAGAAGGTGGCCCGAAGGGCCGGATGAGGGGGCCGCTCAGCGAAGGGTGGCGCCCACAAGCCGATATCAGGCCGGGGTCATCAGCGCCGGCAGCAGCGCGCCGGACACATGCTGCACCACGTTGACGCCCTTGGCATGCACGATAGGTTGCGCATACTGAATCAGCGGCAGCACATAGGCCTGCTCGGCGATATACTTGTCGACAGCCTTCCAGCCGGCGATGCGCTTGGCCTCGTCCTTCTCGCCCCAGAGCGGATTGATCATGTCGATCAGATCCTGGCTGTCCCACACCGAGTGCGGGCTCGGCCCATACATGGCAAAACCCGTCGACGTCGTCGGGTCGCCGATGGCGTTGCCCCAATTGTAGAAGGCGGCCGGCGCCAGCTTGTCGGCGGCGCGCAGTTCATAGTGCTTGGCGATCTCGTAGACCTCGATCGTCGCCTCGATGCCGACCTTACGCCACATGCCGACGATCGCCTGGATCATCTCATAATCCTTGGGCTTGAAGCCCTTGGTCGTCTGGATGGTGAACTTGACCGGTTTTTCCGGCGAATAGCCGGAAGCCGCGAGCAGCTCCTTGGCCTTTTCCGGATTGTGCTCGACCTTGATCGAGGCGTCGAAGGCCGTGTACTCCGGGGTCTCCAGCGTGGCGATCGGTTGGCCATAGCCGCGCAGCAGCCGCTTGACCAGAAGCTCCTTGTCCACAGCCATGACGGCGGCCTGGCGGACGTTCTTGTCCAGCATCGCTTCGATGTCGTTGAAGAAGATCATGCCGATGTCGGAAACGGGCTTGCACGAGCCGGCAAGCCCGTCCTTGGCGATCAGCCGGTCATACTCTTCATAGGGGACCTCCAGCGTCACCTGCGAGGAACCGGATTCGATTTCGGCAACGCGGCTCGCCGCATCAGTGACGAACTTGATCGTCACATTCTCGAAGGCCGGCTTGTCGCCCCAATAGTGCGGGTTGGCCTTCAGTCGGAGGAAAGCATTTCGCTCGAATTTTTCCACCATGTAAGGGCCGGTGCCGATCGGCGCCTTCTCGAAACCTTCGGCGCCGACCTTCTCATAATAGGCCTTCGGCAGGATGTAGCCGGTCAGGAACGACATCCATTTAAAGTAGACCGGATCGAACTGCACGACGTCGCCGGTGATCTTGTTGCCGTCGATCTTGAAATTGTTGACGTTCTTCCAGACGAACTGGATCGGATTGCCGGTCTTTTCGTCGCCCGCCCGCTGCAGCGACCAGACCACGTCCTCGGGCGTGAAGGGCGAGCCGTCATGCCAGGTCACGCCTTCGCGCACCGTCATCGTCACCTTGGTGCGATCCTCGTTCCAGCCCCATTCGGTGAGCAGGCCAGGCGCAAAGGACAGGTCCGGCTTTTGCGGAATGAACTGGTCGAACACTGACTGGTAGAGGCCCTGGATCGTCGGGTTGACGGCCGAGGGTCCGGTGGTCGGATCCCAGGACGGCAGGTTGACGTTATAGGCGATGGTCAGCTCGCCCGCTGCCGCCTTGGCGATCTCAGGCAGGCCGATCGCCGCCACCCCAAGTGCCGCGGCACTGTATCCCAGCAATTCTCGTCTGTTGATTGTCATGGTCGTTCCCCTTGTTGGTTTTGTTGTCTTTGCGCGGCACTATCAGTTTATCGATCCGGGCTTCGTGGGCAGCAGCGCCTTGCCTCTCGTAGCCTTCATGAAATCTTGCGAGCTACCTCCCGCCAAGCTGTTGCGCGAGCATGAAGCCGGAGGCCGCGCCGGTGCCGGCGCCGGGCCATGTCGCGGCGCCTATGAGATGCAGATTGCCGACCGGCGTGTTCCAGCCGGCATAACCGCGCGCCGGGCGGAACAGGAAATTCTGTGCCAGATGGTGGCTGCCGCAGACCTGGTCGCCACCGACGAGATTGGGGTTCTCACGCTCGAGGTCGATTGGCGAGAACACTGCACGGCCGAGGATTTTCGCGTGCAGTCCGGGTGCGTAGATCTCGATGGTGTCGAGCACGCGTTCGGCATAGACGTCCTTGACCTGATCCCAATGCGCGGGCGCGATCTTGCCGGCCGCATCGCCCAGGATTTCGGCGGGCAGCATGCGCACCTGCACCCACAGCACATGCTTGCCCTGCGGCGCGCGTGACGGATCGACCGCTGTCGGCTGGCCGACGATCAGCACCGGTTGGTCCGGCAGCATGCCCGCCATCGCCTGCTGATAGGTGCGCGACATCGGGTCGAGCGAGGGCGACAGATGCACATAGGCGAACTGCCGCAGCTCGGCCCCGGCGCGCCAGTCCGGCAGGTCGTCGAGCGCCAGATGGATCATCATCGTGCCCGGCGCGTGCCGGAACTTCTGCATAGCCGTGTCGAAGCCGGTGTCGCCGGAACCGTTGGGCAGCAACTTGCCGGTCAGCGCCCTGGGCGCGACGCCGGCAATGACCGCCTTGGTTACCGTATGCGTCTCACCGGACGCAAGCCGCACGCCGGTCGCCTTGCCGGCGGAAACGGTGATTTCGGCAACCTCTGTCCCTGTGACGATCTTGCCGCCCGCCGAGGTGACCATACCTGCCAGCGCCCGGATGATCGTGTCGGCGCCGCCCTTGCCTATCACCATGCCAAAGGTCTGGTTGGCCATGGATTCCAGATAGGGGAACACGGCGCCGCCGGCGGTGTCGGGTGCAAAGTCGAGATGCATGCCCCAGGTGGCAAGCGTTGCCCGCACATGCGCGGACTCGAAATTTTCCTCCAGCCAGGCGCGCGGCGATGACAGCAAAAGCCGAGCGGTGTCGAATGCGCCCGACATGCCCTTCTTGCGCCACAGGTTCCAGGCGGTGCCGGCAAGCGCGCGGGCACTCATCGGCGAGCCCAGCAGCCGGAACAGATGCTCGGCCTCTGCCGGGAAGGCGGCGACCAGTCTACGCCAGGTCGCGGCATCGGCGGCGGAGAAAGCGGCCATGCGGCCGGTGGTTTTTTCCAGATCGTTGCTGACGCCGAACCAGCGTCCGTCCGGGAAGGCGCTGGCAAAACAGTCGGCGACCGGCGCGAACTCAAGACCCTGTGCTTTCAATTCATTTGCATATTTC
Source organism: Mesorhizobium sp. M0217 (assembly GCF_040321955.1). NCBI lineage: Bacteria > Pseudomonadati > Pseudomonadota > Alphaproteobacteria > Hyphomicrobiales > Phyllobacteriaceae > Mesorhizobium > Mesorhizobium sp. M0217. The sequence goes on from NZ_JAMYSN010000010.1 coordinate 59,144, forward strand.
CGGTGGAAGGCGGAGCCGGCGAACAGGCTCAGATTCATCGCACCGAAATCGTGCCGGAAGCCTGGGAGGGTGTATTCGTGGGTCTGGACGGCGCCGCCGATTGCTGCACTGCGCTCGAAAATCCCGGTTTTCCAGCCTTTGAGCGCCAGATGCGCAGCGCACGCCAGACTGTTGTGGCCCGCCCCGACAAAGATGGCGTCGAACTCGCTCACGCCCCGTTCCCATTTCCTTTATGCTTAAAGATAATTGCAGATGCATATGTTTTCGTCTAGTAGGATATTAAGGGCCGAGACGAGCCTTGATCTTCACCAGAAGAGGGAACTTCAGACCATGGACACGCAAAAACTCCTCGGCGAAGTCGCCGGCCAGCTGCTTTCAGGCGCCATCAGGGTGGTCGACCTCTCTGCGCAACTCGGACCCGATACGCCTCTTATCAAGCTGCCGCCGGAGCTTGCCGTCGACACGCCAAAGGTCGAGATCCATAACATCTCCCGTTATGACAAGAACGGCCCGTGGTGGGCATGGAACTGGCTGAAGCTTGGGGAGCATTCGGGCACGCATTTCGATGCGCCGCAGCATTGGATCAGCGGCAAGGACTATCCGGACGGCGCCACCGACACCATTCCGGCGCAGAATTTCGTCGGTCCGGTCAATGTCATCGACTGCTCGAAGGAAGCCGCCGCCGACCACGACTTCCTGCTCACCGTCGACCACATCAAGGCGTGGGAAGCCAAGCATGGCGCCATCAACGCCGGGGAGTGGGTGGTCATGCGCACCGACTGGTATAAGCGCAATGGCTCGGAAGCCGAATTCCTCAACGCCAACGAAACCGGCCCACATACGCCAGGTCCGACAGCCGAAGCCATCCAGTTCCTGATCAGCAAGGATATCAAGGGCTGGGGCTCAGAGACGATCGGCACCGATGCCGGCAAGGCCGGCGGCATGGAGCCGCCATTTCCGGCCCACACGCTGATGCACAAGGCGAACCGCTATGGCCTCGCCAGCCTCTGCAACCTCGACCAGTTGCCTCCGAAGGGCGCCATCCTGATCGCCGCACCGCTCAAGATCGAACATGGCACCGGCAGCCCGATCCGCGCGCTGGCGCTTGTATCCAACGGCTAGGTGAGAGCACGCCACGGTGAGCCAGCCGGATCACATCATCGTTGGCAGCGGCATCAACGCGCTGGTCTGCGCGGCGATGCTCGGCGGCAAGGGCGCGAAGGTGCTCATCCTCGAACGCAACAACCGCATCGGCGGTTGCATGCGTACCGAGGAGATCACCGCACCCGGCTTCATCCATGACGTGATGGCAACCACCTTCGTGCTGTTCATCACCTCGCCGGCCTTTGCGGCATTGGGCGGCGACCTCGCGCGGCATGGGTTGGAGTTCTGCCACACCGGCACGCCAACCGGCGTGCTGCGGCCGGACGGCAGTCATGCAGTGCTCACCACCAACCGCGCCGCCAATGTCGCGGCAATCAATGCGATTGCCGCCGACGATGGCGACCGGTATGCGGACGATGTCAGCGGCATCGAGCGCAATGCCGGCCTGTTGTTCGGCCTGCTCGGCGGCAGCCTGTGGTCCTATCCGACGGCGAAACTGCTGGCCGGCGATGCCTGGCGGCGCAGCCCACGCGGCCTTGCCGCCTTTCTCGGCGAAGCACTGGTGCCGGCGCGCAGCTGGCTGGAAAGCACCTATCGGTCCGAGACAATCCGCGCGCTGTGGGCGCCCTGGGTGCTGCACGCCGGGCTCGGACCGGAAGACGCCTTCTCAGGGCAGATCGCCAAGGTCATTGCCTTCGCGCTGGAAGCGGCCGGGGCGCCGATCGTCAAGGGTGGAGCGAAGACCCTGCTCACCGCCTTCGAAGCTCTGATAAGGGAACGTGGTGGCGACATCCGTACCGTCGCCGATGTCGCCTCGATCGTCCAGAGCGGTGGCCGCGCGACCGGCGTACGGCTCGCCTCGGGCGAAACGATTACAGCAAACAAGAGCGTCATCTGTTCGGTCACGCCGACGCAGCTTTACCACCGGTTGCTCGGCAGCGAGGCTCCCAAGGCCGATGTCGAAGCGACACAGAAATATCGCTACGGCAAAGGCAATTTCCAGATTCACTATGCGCTGAACAAGCCGCCGGCATGGCGCGGTGCTGGCCTGGACCAGGTGGCATTGTTGCACCTGACGCCGGGGCTCGATGGCGTCTCGAAAGCCTGCAACGAGGCGGCGCGCGGCATGCTGCCCGAAGTGCCGACCATCTGCGTCGGCCAGCCGCATGCGCTCGATCCGTCGCGCTGCCCGGAGGGCAAGGCGATCCTGTGGCTGCAACTGCCCGAGGCGCCCAGGCACATCAAGGGCGACGCCGCAGGCACGCTGCATGCACCGGCTGACGGACAATGGACCGAGGCGCTGCGTGAAGCCTACGCCGACCGCGTCGAAACCATTCTCGCCAGCCACATCGATGGCTTCAAGGGCAGCGTGATTGCGCGCCGCGCCTATTCACCGGCCGATCTCGAAGCGATGAACATCAATCTGGTCGGCGGCGACCCGTATGGCGGGTCGTCCACCATCGACCAGTCGTTCCTGTGGCGGCCGTTCAAGACCAGCCGCAACCATCAGACCGGCATCAAAAACCTCTATCACATCGGCGCCTCCACCCATCCGGGTGCAGGGCTCGGCGGCGGCTCCGGCTTTCTTCTGGCGGGCAGGCTGTGATGGAGCAGAAGGTCGCAGAAAAACGCCAGCGCATTTCGACGCTTGGCCAGATCGGCCTGCAGCAATTCGCGCCCTATCTGATGAACCGCATCATGGGGCGCTACAACGCCACCTTGCGCGACGATTTCCGCAAGCAGGGCCTGACCATTCCGCAGGTCCGCACGCTCGCCGTGCTGTCGGTCACCGACGGTGTCACCGTCAACGACCTCTCGGTCTACACCGTCATCGAGCAGTCGACCTTGAGCCGCACGCTCGACACGCTGGAAGGGCAAGGCTTCGTGCGGCGCGAGCAAGGCGTCACAGACAGCCGCATCCGCCATGTCTTCCTGACCGATGACGGCCGCGCCGAGTTCGCGCGCGCCTGGCCGGCAATGCATGACGCGTTCGAGGCGATGTTCGACGATGTCGACGACGCCGAATACGCGGCGCTGATCGCCACATTGCAGAAGATGCTGAAGAACATTCGCAAGCACGACATCTAGACGTTAGGCGCCGGCCGCACCGCCGGCAACGGAAGGTTGGAAAAATGGCCGAACGCTCTTTTGCCAAGGAAGTCGAAAAACTCAGGCTCGGCGCCGGCGAGGAATTTGCGGGCGAAGGCATTCTCGCCATCACCAAGGCGCTGCTGCAATGCGGCGTCGGCTATGTCGGCGGATACCAGGGCGCGCCGATCAGCCATCTGATGGACGTGCTGGCCGACGCACAGGAGATTCTGGGCGAACTCGGGGTGCATTTCGAGGCGAGCGCCTCGGAAGCCACCGCCACCGCCATGCTGGCGGCCTCGGTGCATTACCCCATTCGCGGTGCGGCGACCTTCAAGTCGACCGTCGGCACCAATGTCGCGTCCGACGCACTGGCCAACCTCGCCTCCGGCGGCGTCACCGGCGGCGCGCTGATCATCGTCGGCGAAGACTATGGCGAAGGCTCCTCGATCATGCAGGAGCGCAGCCATGCCTTCGCCATGAAAAGCCAGGTCTGGCTACTCGACCCGCGCCCCAATTTGCCGTCGATCGTCAAGGCGGTGGAGGATGGTTTCGAGCTGTCCGAGGCATCCAACACGCCGGTGATGCTGCAGGTGCGCATCCGCTGCTGCCATGTGCATGGCCATTTCATCGCCAAGGACAACAAGCGCCCGCCGATGACGGTGGCCGATGCGCTCGACGCGCCGCGCCGCGACACCGGCCGCATCGTGTTGCCGCCCGCCTCCTTCCTGCACGAGAAGGAGAAGGTGCAGAAGCGCTGGCCGGCGGCGGTGGAGTTCATCGCCAAGAACAAGATCAACGAATTCTTCGGTTCGGACCATGGCTCGGTCGGCATCGTCATGCAGGGCGGCATGTACAATTCGGTCATCCGCGCCTTGCAGCGGCTCGGCCTTGCCGACACCTATGGCGAGACGGATGTGCCGCTCTACGTTCTCAACGCCGTCTATCCCCTGATCGATGACGAGTTCCTCACCTTCTGCGAAGGCAAGCAGGCGGTGCTCGTGGTCGAGGAGGGCCAGCCCAACTACATCGAGCAGGCCTTTGCCGCCATGCTGCACAAGGCCGGGCGCGGCACCAGGCTGGTCGGCAAGGAGTATCTGCCGATGGCCGGCGAATATACCGGCCAGGTCATGCTGGACGGCATCGGCGCCTTCCTGCGCGCCGAGGCCCCGCATCTCTTGCCGGGTGAGGTGCGCGCGCCCAACAAGGTCGGCGACGGCGTTGACGCCGCGGACCTGATCAACGTCGTGCCGGGACGCCCGCCAGGCTTCTGCATCGGTTGCCCGGAGCGGCCGATTTTTGCCGCGACAAAGCTGGTCGAGCAGGAACTCGGGAACCACCACATCGCATCCGACATCGGCTGCCATTTGTTCTCGATCATGCCGCCTTTCGAGCTCGGCGCCACCACCATGGGCTACGGGCTGGGGCCGGCATCGGCATCGGCGTTCAATTCGCCCGACGCCAAACGGCGGTCGATCTCTTTCGTCGGCGATGGCGGCTTCTGGCACAATGGCCTGACCTCCTCGATCGGCAACGCGGTCTTCAACAAGAACGACGGCGTCATCGTCATCGTCGACAATTTTTACTCCGCCGCCACCGGTGGGCAGGACATCCTGTCGTCGCGTGCGGGCAACAAGACCAAGTCGACCAAGCATCCGATCACCGAGGCGGTGAAGGGCATGGGCGTCAAATGGCTGCGCCATGTCGACCGCACCTATGACATCACCAAGATGCAGGACACGTTACGTGAGGCGCTGACGACGGACGAAAAGGGTCCCAAGGTCATCGTTGCCTCGTCTGAATGCATGCTCAATCGCCAGCGCCGCGAAAAGCCGCTGGTCGACAAGGCGATCAAGGGTGGGACTCGCGTCGTCAAGCCGAAGTTCGGCGTCGATGAGGATATCTGCACCGGCGACCACGCCTGCATGCGGCTGTCCGGCTGCCCGTCCCTGTCGGTGAAATCGCTCGACGATCCCTTGCGTGACGATCCGGTGGCATCGATCGACCAGAGCTGCGTCGGCTGCGGCAATTGCGGCGAGGTGGCGGACGCCGCCGTGCTGTGCCCATCCTTCTACCGCGCCGATGTCGTGCACAATCCGGGCCGCTGGGACCGCTTCCTGGAAAGCGCTCGCCGCGCCGTGATCGGCCTGATGCAGCGCCGCCGCGAGAGCCGTAGGTTGACGTTCGCCGATGCTTGACCAGGCTTCGCCCTTGCGCCCGAAATCCGGTGCCACCGATACCGAGCCGGTGATCAAACTCGCTTTGCTCGCGGTCGGCGGCCAGGGCGGAGGCGTGCTCGCCGACTGGATCACCGATGTCGCCGAGCGCAATTCCTATGTCGCGCAATCGACCTCGGTCGCCGGCGTCGCCCAGCGCACCGGCGCTACGATCTATTACGTCGAGATGGCCCGCGACACCGGCCGGCTGCCGGTCTTTGCCCTTTCGCCTTCGCAAGGCGATGTCGACATATTGATCGCCGCCGAGCTGATGGAAGCCGGCCGCGCCATCATCAGGGGCTTCGTCACGCCCGATCGCACCACGCTGATCACCTCCTCGCACCGTATCGCCGCGGTGTCGGAAAAGATCGAGCCGGGTGACGGCCGGGCCTCGTCTTCCAAGGTACGCGCGACGGCGGAAGCTGCATCGAAACGCTTCATCGCCTTCGACATGGAAAAGATCGCCGCGGACAATGGCTCAATGATCTCGGCCAGTCTGCTTGGCGCGCTGGCCGGCTCCGACGCATTGCCGTTCACGCGTGAAAGCTATGAGCAAGCGATCGGCGCCGGCGGCCGAGGCGCGAAAGCCAGCCTCGCTGCCTTCGCCGTCGCCTACGACCGCGCGCGCGGTACGACGGCCCCCGCGCCACAGCCGGCAGAACCGGCCACGGTCGACCCCGCTCCGGGTGCAGGGCGCGTGAGCGGTCCGCAGAACCTGCTGCAGGGTTGGCAGGCGCTGGCCGCCCGCATCGACCTGATGCCCGCGGCGGTGCGCGACATGGCGCTTCGGGGCCTGAGAAAGGTCGTCGACTACCAGGACATCGCCTATGGCCGCGACTATCTCGACCGGTTGGACAAGGCCGTTGCGCTTGATGATCCCGGCCATGCCCATGCATTGTCCATCGCTGCCGCCAAGCATCTGGCCAACGCCCTGTGCTATGACGACATGATCCGCGTCGCCGATCTCAAGACTCGCTCGACCCGCGCCCAGCGCGTGCGCCGCGAGGTCGGCGTCAAGAACGGCTCCATCCTGCAGGTGACCGAGTATTTCCATCCGCGCATCGAGGAGTTCTGCGGCACCTTGCCGGCGGGGCTGGGCAACTACATTGAGAGCCGGCCGAAACTCGCTGCTTTCCTTGATCGTCGCATCAACCATGGCCGGCGCATTCGCACCGACAGCTTTGCCGGCTTTGCGGTCCTCTGGTTCATCGGCGGCCTGCGCCGCTGGCGACGGCGCCTGTTGCGCCACAAGGTCGAGACGGCGCATCTGGAGCGGTGGTATGCATTGGCAATTGGATATGTGCCCCAGGATTACGCGCTCGCCGTCGAAATCCTGAACTGCCGCCGGCTGATCAAGGGCTACAGCGACACCCACGTCCGCGCCCAGTCCAAATTCGATCGCGTGCTGTCGGCGCTCGATCTGGTCAAGGGCCGCGATGACGCTGCCGACTGGATCAGACGGTTGCGCGAAGCTGCGCTGAAAGACGAGAAAGGCGACATGCTCGATGGCGCGCTGAAGACGGTGGCATCGTTGTCTGATCATGGTGTGGGAAGAGGTCGAGCTTAGGCTGGTACCTCTACGCTACTGCCGCCGTTTCCTACTCCCACTGGATTCGCGGATTGAACACGCCGCTTCAGGCGAACGCAGCTCGGCTTCCACCCGGATGCGGGAAGCGTTGCCGGCGGACCTGCCGGGCGTCAGTCGCGCGATATGGACAGCCCCGAGAGAAGCGGAGCGTACGCGGCGAGCCTGCGGGATACGAACTCCGTGAAGAGCCGCACCCGCTTCGTCTTGCGTGTCTCGCCTTGCGTGAGAAGCCACAGTGTCCCATGCATGGGCACGTCGATCCCCGGCACCCTCACCAGCAGGGGGTCGGCATCTCCGACGAAGCACGGCAGTTTCGTTATCCCAATCCCCTGGTGCGCCGCGATGATCTGCGTCTCGGCGTCAGGTGTCCTGAACGGTACTCCCGTGACGTGAACTTCTCCCTCGCGCGCCCAGTCCGGAATTCCATGATTGTCTATGCCTATCCACCGGATGGGATCAGGCGTGCCCGCACGCCACGCGGCTAGTCGATCGCGAGACATGTAGACGCCGCTGAACAGCTCCGGTCCCTTCAGGCCGTGAAGATTGAGCGGCAGGGTCTTGCGGTCGGCGACAATGCGGATCGCGACGTCGGCCTCTCGGTTGGTCAGATTTGCCAGCTCACCGGACGACAAGATTTCCATCTCGATGTCGCGATGCAAACGCGCGAAGTCGGCGAGATCCGGCATGAGCAGGTGTGTGGCGAGGAACGGTGGAAGCGTCACCCGCAAAAGCCCGCGCGCGCTCTGGTCACGACCGAAGACTCGCGTCTCCAGCTGGTGCGACGACGCTTCCATCTGGGTCGCGAGATCGAGGACCTCTTCGCCCGCAGCCGTCAGGCGGTAGCCGGAAGGCAGCTTTTCGAACATCTGCGCCCCGAGGCGTTCCTCGAGCTGAGCGATGCGTCGCAGCACGGTCGAGTGGTTCACACCCAGGTGTGCGGCGGCGGCACGCACCGAGCCTACGCGCGCGGCAGCAAGAAAGTAGCGAACGTCATCCCAGTCGATCATGGTGCATTCCTGCGCAGCGAAGTGCGGCTTGCAAAAGCCCATACTAACACGATCAGCCGTAAGTTCGTGCGGTCATCGTGGCGTTCAATCATCTACTGGATCGTTTTCGCACCAGCGATGTGCGCGATTGCGCACTCACCGCCCGACTTCGGCGAACCCATCTTGAGGCTCTCGCGGGACTTTCCCGTACAGCCAAAGACACGAGACGGCGAAACGAAGGATGCATGACATGAACAGACTGAATGGAAAGACCGCTGTGATAACCGGCGGCGCTACGGGCATCGGCCGCGCCGCAGCCAAGCGCTTTATCGAGGAGGGCGCCTTCGTCTTCATCTTCGGCCGCCGGCAGGAAGCGCTCGACGCCGCCGTGGCTGACCTTGGGCCTAATGCCCGCGCGGTTATGGGCTCGGTCTCGGATGAGGCCGACCTCGACCGACTCTACGCTGCGGTGAAGGCCGAGCGCGGAAGCCTCGACATCGTCTTCGCCAATGCCGGGGCGGGAAGCCCGCTTCCGCTCGGCCAGATCACCGCCAGGCACATTGACGAAACCTTCGACACCAATGTGAAGGGTACGATCTTCACGGTCCAGAAGGCGCTGCCGCTGATGAGCCAGGGCGGTTCGATCATCCTGACCGGGTCGAGCGCCGGCACCACGGGCGCTCCGGGGTTCACTGCCTATAGCGCGAGCAAGGCGGCAGTGCGCAACCTGGCGCGGACCTGGGCGGAAGACCTGAAGGGCACCGGCATCCGCGTAAACGTGCTGTCGCCCGGAGCGACGGCGACCGAACTCGCGAAGGAGGCGTTAGGCGAGGAAGGCCAGAAGGCCTACGGCGCGATGACCCCGCTCCAGCGCATGGCCGATCCGGCGGAGATCGGGGCCGTGGCCGCCTTTCTCGCGTCGCCGGACAGCAGCTTCATGACCGCCAGCGAGGTCGCCGTCGACGGCGGCCTGGCTCAACTCTGACCCCCAGCGCGGTCCGTACCTGGCCCGTGCGCAACGAAAGACAAAGAATTATGAAAAAACTCGAAGGCAAGATCGCAGTCATCACGGGCGGAAGCAGCGGGATCGGATTGGCCACAGCCAAGCGCTTCGTAGAAGAAGGAGCGCGCGTCGTGATTACCGGGCGAAGAGAGAAAGAGCTGAACGAGGCCGCAGCCTTCATCATGAAAAGCGTTACGACGGTCGTGGGTGACGTGTCGCTCCTGGAAGATCTGGATCGCCTCTATGCCGTCGTGAAGGAGAAACATGGTCATATCGACATTCTCTTCGCCAACGCCGGCGCGGGGACGATCGCACCGCTCGCCGTCGCTACCGAGGCACATTTTGATCAGACCTTCGATGTGAACGTGAAGGGTCTGTTCTTTACCGTGCAGAAGGCCCTTCCCCTGTTCAAAGACGGCGGTTCGATCATCCTGAATTCTTCAGTGTCGAACGTGTTGGGGCTTCCAGGGTTTAGTACCTACGCCGCGAGCAAGGCGGCTGTACGCAACTTCGCGCGCGCTTGGACACTGGAATTCAAAGACCGCAAAATCCGCGTCAATGCAATGAGTCCGGGACCAATCGAGACGCCGGCCTTGGAGACAACGACTGGCCTTACTCCTGAGCAAGCCGAGCAAGCGGCCGCCCAGTTTGCGTCACAGATCCCAATGGGTTGCAGGGGCAAACCAGAGGAAATCGCTGCTGCCGTCACGTTCCTCGCCTCCGATGAAAGTTCTTTCGTCACCGGCGTGGATCTCGCCGTCGATGGGGGCATGGCGCAAGTCTGACCCCGACATTAGCACCAGATCGGAGAAATACTATGAACTATGCAATCGTAGGATTCGGCAATATCGGACGGGCCCTTGCCAAGGCGTTTGCCCGAAACGGCATCGAAGTTTCCGTTGCAACCACACGCGACCCGGAAAGCTTTGCCGCCGATGCGGCCGCGATCGGACCCACCATCATCCCCAAAAAACTGGCGGAAGCCATCAAGGCGGACATCATCTTTTTGGCTGTCCGCTTCGAGGCGCACCCGAATGTTGCGAAGGCGCTCCCCACCTGGCAGGGGAAGACGATCATCGATGTGACCAATGCCTATGGCGTGCCCCCTGAGGAACTGGGAGGACAACCTTCTTCCAAGTTAATCGCGCAGGCCTTCTCTGGCGCAAAACTGGTCAAGGGCTTCAACCATCTGGTCGCCCCGGTGCTTGATCAGGATCCGGCCGTACATGGTGGCCGGAGGGTCGTGTTCTTGGCAAGCGACGATGATGCTGCCGCAACACAGACTGGGGAGCTTGCGGAAAATCTCGGTTTCGCGCCGATTAAGCTTGGCGGGGTGTCGGAAGGTGGCCTGCTGGTCCAGGCGCGCGGAAACAGCTGGGGTCATCTGATCTTCAAGGACTTGGTCAAATTCGACTGACGAGCGCGACGTCCCCGGCAAAGAGACGACGCACGCGATCGGAACTCGGATCGGATCAAGCCCGATCCGATCCGAGCAAATGGAGAAATCAGTATGAGCACCCAGAAGAATATCCACTAGGAAATTTCGATGTACGACCAATCCAAGGTGTCCGATTTAATCCGGTTCGCACGAATCGAGGCGGGCTCCACCGTGATCGACGTTTACCCTGGCGACGGAGACTGGACGCGCCTCTTCTCCGACATCGTCGGATCAGAGGGGCGGGTCTACAGCTTCGTGCCGGCCGAAGTCGCCCACTTCAAGAACGATCCGGTCGGCCTCATGCGGACGCTCGCGAAGGAGCCGAGCCGAGAGAACGTCGAAGCCGCCTCGGCGGATCTCGTCGCGATGCCGAAGGTCACGCCGCCAGCCGATGTCCTATGGCTGCACCTGTTTTACCACGATCTTCACACCGCCCTGGTCCAGAAGAAGGGTGCGACGGCGGCCGACTTCAATCGAGCTGTCTACAAGCGGCTGAAACCCGGTGGGTCCTACGTTATCGTCGACCACGCCGCCGCCACTGGGTCGGGCACGAGCGACACCCGGTCGCTGCATCGGATACCCTGCATTCGTCCGCGAGGAGGTGGAGGCGGCCGGCTTCGTACTGGACGCGGAAAGCACCGTGCTCGCGAACAAGGATGACCCGCACTCGATCAAGGTGTTCGATCCCGCGATCAAGGGCGAGACCGATCGCTTCGCGTTTCGGTTCGTGAAGCCCTGACAGCTCCCGGGCGCCGACTTTCATGTCGACCTCCCATTGAGTCCATCAACTCGGGTTCGCACCCGTCAAGCTGGGAAAGCTCAACGAGGATGGCGCGCTGGTGCACGCACGCGATGCGGCAGCGCCTTGAAGGCGTCCGAGGTGATGATGGCACAAGGTTCTGGAGCACACCTGCCGCAGGTTCCTGATCTGAACTTGATGAAATGACGGAAGTCGCCGCGCCGTTGAGGGAGCCGGCGCATCCCCTCAGGGATGCGCCGGGACAAACGGTTCAAGAATGGTGGATTTCCGTTCCCAGCACCTTCAGGCATTCACGGATGAACGCCGCAAGCGCGGTCCAGCCTTTGGCTGAAACCATGGTCCCATCGACATAGGCGTCGGTGGGAGACAAATCGATATAAGTGCCGCCGGCAAGCGTCACCTCCGGCTCGCAAGCGGCGAGCGCCGCCACCTTCTTGCCGCGCACGACGCCGTCGACCGCGATCAGAATCTGGACGCCATGGCAGATCGTGAAGATCGGCTTTTTTGCCTCGTGGAAATGGCGCACCATCGCTTGTATCCGCTTGTCGGTGCGGATGTATTCGGGGCCACGACCGCCGGCGCAATAGACAGCGTCGTACTGGCTCAGCTGCCTCTCGGCGTCGGCGAAGGTCTTGTTGATCAGCGCATTGTGGCCGGGCTTTTCGGTGTAGGTCTGATCGCCCTCGAAATCGTGCAGCGACGTCTTGATCATGTCTCCGGCGCTTTTGTCGGGGCACACGACATGAACGGTGTGTCCCACCGCTTCCATCGCCTGCTGATAGACGAAGATTTCATACTCCTCGGTGAAATCACCGGTCAGCATCAGGATTTTTTTGGCTGGCATGTCTTTTCCTCTCGGCTTGTTTCAGGGGCGAGGTGCACTGCGCCTCCTTCCCGGTATCGAAATCGGCTCAGAACGGGGAGTAGAATTCGTAGGCGGCAGGCTGGGCGAACAGCGGCGCGCCGCGCTTGAGGGTGCCTCGGGCAAGCAACATCGCCGCTACTCGAACGCAGGCAGGAGCCTGTCCCGCGAATTTTCGATGTGCGCACGCATGGCTTTTTCGGCGGCGTCCGGATCGCCCGCGGCAAAGGCAGCGAGAATAGCCTCGTGCTCGTCGAGCGCCTCTTCGGTCACCCTGGAGTGATACATCAGGCGGAAGATATGGAAGTGGGTATGCTGGTGATTCAGCGTCTCGCGAATGAGTTCGTTCTGGGCGAACTCGACGATCTTGTCGTGGAAGATCGCATCCTGACGGGCGAAGTTCGAATAGCGCAGGCGTTCGTCTTTCCCCACCCGCCGAGCCATGACGCCGGCCGCCTCCTGCAGCGCGGCAAGGCGCTCGCCGTCCATTGTTGCGGTGGCTTTGGCCGCGGCGGCAGGTTCAAGCAATAGACGCAGCTCGTAAAGCTCGTCGAAGCGCCGGCGGGTGATTTGTGGGGCGGCGCGATAGCCGATCAGGTGGGTTTTCAGAACCAGCCCTTCCCCCTCCAGCCTGCCAAGCGCTTCACGAATGGGGGTATGCGAGACGTTGAATTCCTTGACGAGATTGTCGACGGTGATGCGCGATCCCGGAGCAATCCTCAAAGACATCAGCTGCGCGAAGATTGCTTCGTAAACGTCGCCAGCCAGACTGTTGGCGCGCTGAATACGACCGGTCGCACGGGCTTCATTGTCAACCGTCAGGTCCGTGTTCTGCATCGTTTGCCTCTTGACAGAACCACCCACTAACACGATGCTCCGCGAAACTCAATCCTATATCCTATACGATTTTATTAGAGGGCATCGCATGATCATGACCTGCAGCGCCGAGGTCGGCCTCTGGCACGAAGCCAAGCCTGTCGGCTTCCAACCCGTCTTCGCAGGATCTTGTGCATGAGCTTGTTTGCAGCGGCGCGCCTGCCGAGCGAGATTCTGTTCGGCAAAGGCCAGCGCCATGTCCTGCCTGCCATCGCCGCCAAATATGGGCGCCGCGCGTTCGTCTGTACCGATGAGCGCTTCGCGGCGACGTCGCAGTTCGCCGAGATTCTCGCTGGCTTGCACAACGCGGCGATCGAGACGTTGGTCTTCGACCGAACGCTGCCGGATGTGCCGCGCGACAGCGTCGCCGCCTGCATTGCGCAAGCGAAAGATTTCAAGCCGGACATGGTGATCGGCATCGGGGGCGGCAGCTGCCTCGATATGGCCAAATGCGCTGCACTTCTGCTCAGCCATGGCGGCAAGCTCGAGGACTACTATGGCGAGTTCAAGGTACCCGGCCCTACCCTTCCGATGATCGCAGTGCCGACGACGGCTGGAACAGGCTCCGAGGTGACCCCCGTCGCCGTGATCTCCGACCCGGATCGGACGCTGAAAGTGGGTATCGCCAGTCCGCATCTCATCGCAGCAGTGGCGCTTTGCGATCCGGATCTGACGGTGACCTGTCCACCGTCCTTGACGGCGATCGCCGGCGCCGACGCGCTGACGCACGCAATCGAGGCCTTCACAGCGGCCAAACGCGGCGCGGACCCTCATTTGCCGCAACAGCACGTGTTCATCGGCAAGAGCGCTCTGACCGACCATTTCGCGCTTCTGGCCATCAGGCTGCTCGGCCGCAGTCTCGAAAAGGCATATCGCGACGGATCGGACGAGGATGCGCGCGCCGACGTCATGATGGGAGCGCTGGCCGCCGGTTGCGCCTTCGGTACGGCGGGAACGGCCGCCGCCCATGCGGTGCAGTATCCCGTCGGCGCGCTTACCCACACCCCGCATGGCCTGGGAGTGGCCACCATGCTGCCCTATGTGATGACCTACAATCTGGCCGCAGCAGCCGCGGAGATTGCGGAAGTCGGCACTGCTCTTGGCCTTTCCCTTCAGGGCGGCGGCGCCGATGCCTTGGCGCACGCCACCATCCGTGAGGTGAGCCGGCTGTTTGGCGCCATCGGCATCACACCGACATTGGCCGAACTGGGTCTTCCCGAAGACAAGATCGACTGGACGGCTGAGCAGGCGCTGGGCATCGACCGGTTGATCAAGAACAATCCCCGCCCGTTCGACCTTGCCGCGATGCGACAGCTGGTCAGGGCTGCCTATGACGGCGACATGTCCGCCACCATGATGTGACCGACCAGGAGTTCATCCAATGAACATTGCCGCAGGCATATCCGACGAGGATCAAGATATGTTCGACTACGCCACGGTCTCGCACGGTCTCTACATTGGCGGACGCTGGCGGCCTTCATCGGAGGGTCGCGTGATCGAAGTGGTCGATCCCTCGACCGAAGCCGTGATCGCTGCGGTTCCCGACGCCACGCTCGCCGACGCCACCTCCGCCGTCGACGCGGCCGCGAAGGCGGCGGCCGGCTGGCGCGAGACCCCGCCACGCAGGCGATCGGAAATCCTGCGGCGCTGCTTCGAACTGATGACGGAACGGGCGGAGACGTTGGCCGCGCTGATCTCGCTGGAGAACGGCAAGGCGCTGCGCGATGCGCGCGGCGAAGTCGCTTATGCGGCGGAATTCTTTCGCTGGAACGCCGAGGAAGCGGTCCGCATCAACGGCGAGTTCGGCCTTGCGCCCTCGGGCGCGAACCGGATCATTGTCGACTACCAGCCCATCGGCATTTGCGTGCTCATCACCCCATGGAATTTCCCGGCTGCCATGGCGACACGCAAAATCGCTCCGGCGCTCGCGGCCGGCTGCACGGTGATCCTGAAGCCCGCCAGCGAGACACCGCTGACGGCCTATGCGCTTGCGGCGCTCTACGAGGAAGCCGGCGTGCCGCCCGGCGTCGTCAACGTCCTGACGACCTCGACCCCCGGACCGGTGACGGCGGCCATGCTGGCCGATCCGCGCGTGCGAAAGCTGTCCTTCACCGGCTCGACCGGCGTCGGGCGCGTGCTGCTGGCCGAAGCCGCAAAGCACGTCATTTCCTGTTCCATGGAGCTTGGCGGCAACGCACCCTTCATCGTCTTCGACGACGCCGACCTGGAAGCAGCCCTCGACGGTGCGATGGTTGCCAAGATGCGCAACGCCGGCGAAGCCTGCACAGCCGCCAACCGGCTTTACGTTCAGGCCGGCATCCATGATGCTTTCGCGGATGGGTTGAGCAAACGCATGGCCGCCCTGACCATTGGCCCGGGCACCCATTCGCCGACCGAGTGCGGTCCGATGATCACCAGGAAGGCCGTGGATAACATCGATCGCCTCGTTCAGGATGCGGTTGCCCGTGGCGCCAGGGTTTTGTGCGGAGGGACGATCGCCGAAGGCAAAGGATATTTTTACCCCCCGACGGTGCTTCGCGATGTGTCCTCTGACGCCGCCATGCTCCACGAGGAGATATTCGGTCCGGTGGCGCCGATCAGTCGCTTCGAAAGCGAGGCGGATGTCATCGCCAAAGCCAATGACACCGAATACGGTCTCGCTGCCTACATCTATACGCGCGACCTGGGCCGGGGGATGCGCGTGGCATCGAAGATCGAGTCCGGCATGATCGCGCTCAACCGCGGCCTGATGTCGGATCCGGCGGCGCCTTTCGGAGGTGTCAAGCAGAGCGGGCTAGGCCGCGAAGGCGGTCAGAAGCACGGCGTTGCCGAGTTCATGGAGGCCAAGTACATCGCCGTGACCCTGTGAGCGGACATCACGCCAAAGATCTGTTTCGCATTCGCGATCATGTGGTCGAGTTCGATGACATCGTCGCCGAGATCGTTCGCAGAAGCGAGGAGACCAGGGCCAACGTTCCCATGGTCGCCGATGTCGCCTACGGGGCTGACGCCACCGAAACCATGGATCTGTTCTTTCCCGAGGGCAAACAGGACCGCCTGCCGGTGCACATGTTCATCCACGGGGGCTATTGGCGCATGTTCTCCAAGCGCGACTATTCCTACGTCGCCCAGACCGTTACGAACGCAGGTGCGATCGCGGTCATTGTCGACTACGCGCTGATGCCGACCGTCAGGATGGCCAGGATCGTCGACCAGGTGCGCCGCGCCAAGCGATGGGTATTTGACAATGTCGTACACCATGGCGGAGATCCCGACCTGCTGACCGTTAGCGGTCATTCCGCCGGCGCGCATCTGGCAACAATGCTTTTCGACGGTGACGAGCGGCCTTCCGGCATCAAAGCTGCGTTGCTGCTTGGCGGCCTTTACGACCTGAAGCCATTGCAGATGTCGTTCCTTGCCGCCGAGATCGCGATCACCGACGAGGAAGCCCGCCGATTCTCGCCCATCGATCACAGTTTCGATCCATCCGTGGACGTAGATATCTTGGTCGGCGCCGATGAAACGCCGCCGTTCCACAGCCAGGCCGCACTCTTCACGGACCACCTTGACACACAGGGACTGACTGTTTCGCGCACCACCCTTGGCGGGGCCAATCACATGAGCAGCGTCCGTGACCTTGGCTTGGCTGGTACCGAGGCCGCGTCACTGCTGGCCCGCGTCGTGGCCGCCTGAGAGTTCCGCCAGAAGCGCTGCTGGGCGCGACCGTTCTTCGCAGTAGCGTCGCAGCATCGAGGTGCCGACCGCGGTGGCGAATCTTCCGCCACCGGTCCCCATACCGTAAGCCCGCCGGCGATGTCGACGTCGACGTGGTTCATGCTTTCCAGCGTGATCGAGCTTGATAACCGATGTCGGCGATCGCCGTCATGCAGGCAGCCCAGTTGAGTTCTCAAGGCTGGCCGGCCAAAGACGCCCCTCGGGGGAGAGCGGGCCGACGTTCCGTAACACCGGCCCGCAACCTTCAGAATACGATAGCCCGCGGCACCCCGGAGAAGGGAATCTGCGCTCTCACACCAGCATCGACTGCTGGGCGAAGATGCCCGCCATCGCGCCGTGCGATATTGCCAGGGTGACCGATGGCGGCGTGAGGGGGTTGGCGAGGTCGCCCGCGGCGTAGATGCCGGGCATGCTGGTTTCGCGGCGCTCGTCGACCTTGAGGATTACGCCGAGGGGCGTATCGACCGTGGCGAGGCCCAGTGATTCGTGCAGGCTTGCGGACGGCTTGTTGCGCGGATGCGCGAACAGGATGTCGACCGCGACATTGGGGCCGGTATCGAGCTTGACGGTGGCGTTATGCCCCCCGTGATGGGCGATCTCGCTGATCCGGCCGTCGACGACAGGTATGTTGCGGCGCGCCAGACCGGCCCAGATATCGGGCGGAATGTCGTGACCATCAGCGAAGACCGTCAACCTGTCGGTCCAATCGTGGAACAGCCTGACCTGATTCATCGACTGTGGGCCGGACCAGACGAGGCCCCAATGCTGGCCGGCGACTTCAAAGCCGTCGCAATAGGGGCAGGGCACGATGGACGTGCCCCAACCTTCGGCAAAGCCCGGAACATCAGGCATCTGGTCGGCGACGCCATAGCTCAGGATCAGGCGGCGCGCGCCGAGGCTTCCGCCATCGCCAGTGAGGACGGAGAAATCGTCGATGGCCCCGGAGAGGCTGTCGGCCCGGGCATTGACCAGCTTGATCGTGGGATAGCGCGCCAGCTGCCGGCGCGCCTCGGCCAGGATGTCCAGCGGTGGCTTGTGATCGTGGCCGAGCAGGCCATGCGAGTGGCCGGCGAAGCGGTTGCGCGGCAGGCCGGTATCGAGAACGGTGACCTTACGGCGGGCACGGCCGAGTTGCAGGGCACCGGCGAGACCGGCAAAGCTGCCGCCGATGATGATGACGTCATCCATGATGGGCTCCGTGTTGTGGATGAGGGGCTGGTTGGACCAAACCTACCCATCGGCTTGCGCATTTCAGAAACTACATGGTATCGTAATCCAAGAATTAGGATACTGTCAAGGACTGGAATTGTCGTGACCGAAAATAGCCAGGGCCGGCGCGGCCGACCCGCCAACGAGGCGCTTGGCCAAACGATACTCGACGCTGCGTCCGAACTCTTTGTGGAATTGGGTTTTCAAGCGACCACATTGGACAAGGTCGCCCAGCGGGCGAAGATATCTAAACTCAGCATCTATCGGCACTTCGAGAACAAGGAGGCGCTGTTCAGCGCGGCCATCGCGTCCGGCTGCCATCAGTTGTTTGCACCACAGGCCCTTCTTGAAGGCGTCGGCGGTTCGGTCGAGGATCAGCTCATGGCGGTGGGATCATCCCTACTTCGCACGCTGTTGAGATCAGATGTCCGCAATGTCGAAGCCATGGTCATGGCCGACCAGACGAATCCAAAGTCCTTAAGCAAGCTCCATTACGAAGCCGGCCCCGCCAATGTCATCGCCCAAATCGAGGCCCTGTTGCGTCAGTTGCACGCGAAGGCGGTTCTGAACGTGCCCGATCCTCTCCGGTCCGCCCGCTTGTTTGCCGCGCTTTTCAAAGGATCCGATCTCCTGATTATCGCACGCTTCGATGACGCGAGAGCAGCGGACGACAACGAAATCGAATCCTATTGCCGGTCGGCCGTCGCCATGTTCATCGCTGCGCACGGCTAGCAGTCCGCCCTGCCCGCTAATCATTGTATTTCTGCGAAATACTCCGCTAGAGCCGCCGTCGCGATGGCGCCCATCCACCTCATGTCGATCGCGTCGGTCGGGCTGCGCGCCCGCCGGTGAGCGGCATCTCCTACCTGCTCCGGTCACAGCGCTGACCCTTGAGCGCCTCGGCCGACCTGTGAGGGCGAGGAAGAGAATGCCGGTTATGGCCGCGAGAATCGAGCAGATGAGGTGTCGATCGCCGCGAAGGGACACCTGCGGACGGACCTTCTTTGGTACACTTGAGTACGTCCATTCGTGGCTCGGGCTCCGGCGGTTCGTGCCCCGACGCGCCCGCGAAGGCCGCTGGTGCCCGCGACAGATCCTTCCAAGGTGCGGGTCTGGAATGGCCCAAAAATTCTCTCGAGCTCCCGGAACATCGGTCCGCCCCTGTGGTTCGACAAGCAGCGGCACAGTCGATCCAACCAGGCATCGGCCCGCTTAGGACAGGCGCGAGGTCCCTACCCACAGATCTTGCGAAAATAGGAGCAAGCTATGCGAGCGTTGGTCTGGCACGGCAAGGAAGACATACGCTGCGATCAGGTTTCGGATCCGGAAATTGAGGATGAACGTGACGCGATCATCAAGGTGACGAGTTGTGCCATATGCGGCTCCGACCTTCACCTCTACCACAACTATGTGCCAGCCATGCTGCCCGGCGACATCATGGGCCACGAGATGATGGGAGAGGTCGTCGAGGTCGGCAAGGGCGTCAACGGCGCTCTGAAGGAGGGAGACCGCATCGTCGTGCCGTTCACCATAATCTGCGGTGAGTGCGACCAGTGCAAGCGACAGAACTTTTCGGTTTGCGAACGCACAAACCGCAAGAAGAATCTCGGTGACAAGGTGTTCGGGCACACCACCGCGGGTCTGTTCGGCTACACTCATTTGACCGGCGGCTATCCCGGGGGACAGGCGGAATACATGCGTGTGCCGTTTGCCGATGCCACGCACGTAAAGGTGCCTGACAGCCTTACCGACGAGCAGGTTCTCTTCCTCGGCGATATTTTTCCTACCGGCTGGCAGGCGGCGGCACAGTGCGACATTGAGCCTACCGATACGGTTGCGGTGTGGGGCTGCGGCCCAGTCGGGCAGATGGCCATACGCAGCGCCCTGCTGCTCGGCGCGAAACAGGTGGTGGCGATCGATTGCCTGCCGGAACGGCTTTCCATGGCCGCGGCCGGCGGCGCCATCGCCATCAATTTCGCCGAGGAAAGTGTCGTCGAACGACTGCGGGAACTCACCGGCGGAAAGGGCCCGGAGAAGTGCATCGATTGCGTCGGCATGGAAAGCCACGTCTCGCTGGCCCAGCCCGATACCGTGTACGATCGCGCAAAGCAGTTGATGCTGATGGAAAATGATCGACCGCACGTTTTGCGTGAGATGATCTATGTCTGCCGGCCGGCCGGCGTGATCTCGATCCCCGGCGTCTACAGCGGGCTGGTCGACAAGATTCCGATGGGACAGGCAATGAACAAGGGGCTCACCTTCCGAATGGGGCAGACCCATGTCAACCGTTGGACCGAGGATCTGTTGCGCCGCATCGAAGATGGCCAGATCGACCCATCCTTCGTCATCACCCATACCGTGGGGCTCGAGCAGGGACCCGAGATGTACAAGGTGTTTCGCGACAAGCAGGACAGCTGCATCAAGGTTGTATTGAAACCGTAGGGAAATCGTCATGAACGTGATTGCCAAACTTACCAACATCACCCGATCGCCTGGCGATCCCAAAGTGCTGAAGACTGGGCAGAGTGCGGTCGGGGCATCCGATGGCCTTGCCCGCAAGCTCGGCTGGTTCAGCATCGCGCTTGGCGTCGCCGAGCTGGTTGGCGCCGAGCGGATTGCCGGCGCGCTCGGCATGCGCGGCAAGGAAGATCTGATCCGCGCTTATGGGGCGCGGGAAATAAGCAGCGGCATACTCTCGCTTTCAGTGGACAAGCAAGCCGGGCTGTGGAGCCGGGTGGCCGGCGACGGCCTGGATATCGCGACATTGCTGACAGCGTATCGGCCTGGCAACCCAAAGCGCGATAATGTAGGCCTTGCGCTTGCCATGGTCGCCGGCATCACATTGCTCGACATCATCGCTGCGAAAAGCGTGACCGCGCGCCACTCTCGGAGCGGGACCAAGCCACGCGACTACAGCGATCGAAGCGGCTTTCCCGGAGGCACTGCCGCAGCCCGCGACCGTGCCCGCTCGCAGCGCAGCCAGGAGGCCGGCGCAGCCTGATAGAGATTGCCGAACCCCTGGCGCCATGGGACCTGGACAGGTGGCATCTCGTCAGGCCCTAACGCCAGAGGTGGTAGCTCTCGGCGAGCCGAGTTTGCTGGAACAGAGTGGACCGTCGCGCGGCCGTTCTCGCCGTCTCCTGGGTCACCGCCGCGCATGGGTTGTGTGGCCGGTGCGTTAAAGGCACGAAGCAAGCAGCGATCCGACCGGCGTCGAGCCTTCCATGTCTCTTGCCTTGGCAAGGTTCCGGCGATCCTCAGGCCGAGCCGCGTTCGGGAAGCTCGGTCTCTTCCGCCACCCCTTTCCGCAGGTCTCGGCGCAAGCGTTCCGCTTCGTCGGAATTATTATCGTCGTCTGTCCGCTCGAGTTCGCGATCGATTGTCTCGCGCGACCCCTCTGCCGGATCCTGTTGCGGAGATGTGTTCGGGCCGGTTTCGATCTTGCCGTCGCCGGGAACGGTGCGGTCGCGAGACTTCGTCATCTTCAGCTTCCCTTTCATCTGTCATCTGCCTCGGCATCTCCGATGGCATGAATTTTGGCCGCTTCCTGCCGAACCGGATCGTCGACGCTTTGTTCCGGGAAAGCCCCCGCAGGTTCGTGCTGGTCGGCCCGGGGCATTGGTCGATGCCCATGCCGGGAAGCATCCTATGCCAACGAGGTCGGCGGCAGCCTCATCGATGTCGTTATCAACATGTGGGCTGTTTCGGCCCGGACACGCGAGCACGCCAGGCTCGCGGCGAGTTTTCGAACCGAAGCAGATGCGCAACGTAACAACTGGATGTATACGGAAAAGGCTGCCTCATCCACATCGCGCTTCGGGAGGGCCGGCGGCATGCTCGCCTGGGCGGTCCGGCAGCTGGTAGCGAACTGGTCATAGGCCTTTGCAAAGCCGCGTCGATGAAGCGGGTGCGGTAGCGCTGGTCGGTGTAGCGTCGAGGCATCTGTCAATCGGAGACAAGCGCGACCACTTTTGGGACTTCACTGTTTTTTCCACCGGGACTCGACATCTCACTATCATAGTTGATTGTGGCTGCCGGTGACCCTGCGTAATGGATAGCCATTCCAACTCTCCAACAGGAAAACGGTATGTTGTATCCGGGTCGGTTTTTGGGGCCAAGCGAGATTGAGATGCTCGCCCAGGTTTGTCACACGGTCTGCAAAGAGCGCGCCCTACCTCTTGCTTCGCAGAACGGAGAGCGCATAGCTGCGCATATACTCAGGCTGTTTATGAACGGCTTGATTGAGCAGAATGAACTGCTCGATGCCGAGAGGAACTGGGCTCTTCGGCTTGACCGTTCGGTCCAGCAGACGATGTCACCTACGCGCACATGAGAGGCCGCGGGACCCAGTTTGGTTCTTACAGCCGAACACCCGCCGCTATCTGAGATATGTTGCGGGGTTTTCTTCGCCGCGGAGTGATCCGACACAGTGCGGAAATCATGGCAATCCTGTTCGCAGTGATTCTATTGATACGCGTAATCGCAGTCGCATTCTTGGTCGTCGGAAAGCCGCCAGGGCCAGTTGGGAACAAACCTGACGTTTAAGCGTTTGTAGAGCCCTTCCACCGGGCAACTCACCGAAATGCTTCTTGCCGTGCATGATGCGATGTCGACGGCCGTTTTGGCGGGCAGGAGCGCCAATGCGGAAATAGTAGGCGTGGTCGACCTCACCAACAAAGCTGAGGTCGACATCGGCATCACCAGCTTGGGAAGAGCCATCCAGTTCGTGGCCAACGCCTCGGTGCTTGGATACGACATTCGCGGCGCCATGGTCTTCTATGGCGCGCCCGGTACCCCGAGCCTAAGGGCGAGAGAGTGCGAGCGCTTGTGGGCGCAGTTTGGCGGCGCGCTTCTACAGCCGTAGCTCTATCAGGACGTTCGCCCCGCCCGTTCTTGGTATGAACGCGTACGGAACTGAGGCGCTACCCAGCCGCAGCGGGAATGGCTCAGTGGTAGCTCTAGCTGGCGACCGCACTAAGCAGCTTTTCGGTGATGGGCTTTGAGCGGCTGAGCCAGCGTGAGAACGTTCGGCCGCATATCTGCCGGTGCCTGCTTTCATGTGACTGGGCGGGGCTATTGGGGAGCCGTGTTGACCGCTGGCCCTTAGCCGAGGGAAGCACAGTACGGCAACCTCGCTCTTTGCTGGCTAACATCCTTCCGCTCTCAGGGACCGGACCATGCGCACAACAACAGGGTCATACGGTTTCTTTTCGGATTTCCGATAATTCATTGTGAAAAGCGCAGCACGCTGGTTGCAGACCATAATTGCACGGACGTAGCGAATCTCGCCATTCTTGACCCCGGAGTAGCTGGCCCATTTCGGGGCTAGGCGCCGATAGGTCAGTCGCCAACCGGCCTTTTCGTCCTCGATCATGCGATGTTCAATCTCGGCGCGAAAACTTGCTTTGCCCAGTCGCGCGCCCCAAACGACCAGAAACGCGTCTCTTGGGCCCTGAAAAGCCGCGCCCTGCTCCGAATTCTGGGTCAGGACGAAATTCGGAGGAATATCGAAACTAAAGCCAAGCTGTCGGACGCCGAAGGGCTGCCACGCCTCGGCCTGAAGCAACGTGGTCCAAAAGAGAAAAACTGTAAGTCCCAGCAGGAGGCGTCGCATTGCTCTGATTTAGCGCTGGCTAACATCGTGTCCAGACGGACAGAGGTCCGTGACATAAAAAATATGCTTCATGGCCGCGCAGCATATGGACGCGGGATTCGCGATTGACGGCGTGCGGTCGAAACGGCTTCCGTCCCACGAAAGGAGAGGACGCAGAGGGAATTGGTGCGTCGGTATGATCGATTGGCAGAAAATTGGCGAGGCCGAATGTCCAACGTTCATTGCCCGCAAAAATGGGCGCCGGCTTCCTCTTGTGCCTAGGGAAGAAGAGCCGAATTATTCCCTGGCGAAGACCCTGATCTACCTCAGACGGGGGCATGCCTCAGTAACTTCGCCGTGACCTGATCCCTTCGGGGAACAATCACATCGAGCTCCAGTTTGGCCTTCAAGCGAAAGCACTGATGGAGCATGCCATGAGATTTCCACACAGCACGACGGCCGCGGCCGCCGTTTTCATTGCCCTGACCTCCCCCGCACTCGCCCAGACAAGCGGAACACCATCACCCTCGACACCTGCACCCGCTCCGGCAACCGAACCGCCGACCGCCGGACAGTTGCCGGATGCGACCGGACAAGCGGATGCACCAACACGCGAAATGATCCGCCAGATGGTTGAGCAAGCTGTCCGGGAGAGAATGCAGCAGGATCGCGGTTCCGAAGAAGGTTTCCGCGAGGAAGATAGTCGCAACTATCAAGGCGATCGCAACGAGGGTGCTGACCGCCACGATGAAGATGGCGGCCGTTGGCAGAACCACGGTGGCCGCGATCGTGGACACAGAATGGCTGGACGCTGGCATCATCAGCTGATGCGCGGTGCCGGCATGCGACTGATGTTCGGGCTGTTGGACACCGATGGCGACGGATCGGTTTCCGAGGACGAGGTTCAACGCGCGGTGGGCAGGATGTTCAGTAGCATTGACGAGAATGGTGACGGCAAGATCGATGCGGACGAGATCCAGTCCTTCATGCATGGCTCCAGCATGCATGGCACTGATAGCGAGGACACGCCGTAGCTGCCTTCAAAGTGAATGCCCTCCCTCGGACAAAGCCGGCGAGCGCCTGGCGGTCGAATTCGAAGCGGTGTCTCTTGGCTGTTAGGCGCGGCGGCCCTAACAGCACCCTCCAGCCTTGCGCTATTCCCGCGGTCCCGGAGACGCCGGCCGTGACAAAAAAACGGCTGCGCAGTGCTGATCAAGGAACGATCGAAGCCGACCAACGCAGGGTCACTCGGGCGCCCGGTCCTCCAGCAGAACGAAGGATGCGGCGATCAAGTCGTCGCCATTGATACGTCCTTGGCTGTCCTCCAACATAGTTGCAACCTTGTGGAAGGCCATCATTTCACCCGCGTCAATCTGCGCTTCACGCATCTTGGCTGTGAGATCAGCCACGCGATTTCCTAACGAATGTGATTTTGCAGTCTCGCAATTCGACATGATTAGTCATCCTTTGCCTTGGGGTTTCACGCTGCCGAACGCAATGCTTCAGCGGATGTTCCGAATTTGGCCATCAGTCTTATGGGATAGGACTTGCGTCTGACGGCGGTTGGAAGAAGCCCGAACGGCGGAACACGCAGCCGGAAGCCGAATTGGAGACCGACCGTCGATCGAAGTCCCTTGTCGCCGGTTGAGATCCCGCCATCTTCACTGTCGAGAGGGTGGCGGGATCGCCTTCCGAGGAGCGAGCACATATGAGAGTAATAGGTATTCGCAGATGTACTCACGGCCATCCTGCTCGCTTCTTTTATCTGCGCATGTTCATTCTTTTCGGGAAACCCCATCTCTCCAACAACACGCAACAACCGCGTTGCTACCCACGATTGATGCGATGATAACTGCATCAACAAAGCAAAGCCTCTTCGCCTAAGGTGCGATTGCCGCGGGCTTTTCTACTGGAAGGTCGTCCAAACGCGCCCGGTGGTCAGCCATGGCGTTCAGCAGGAGCTAGATAGACTCATCGCGAAAATCCCGCAGCGAGGCATGTCGCAAGTCCTCCTCGCGGCGTGCGGAGACCGAGCGCGGAATCCGCCTGGTTCGTTGTAACAGGCATGCCAAGATGAGTTTCGGCGCCTGGACGCGGAAAAACCCGCCAGCGTGAGCCAGCGGGCCTTGTGATGGGATGGCCCGCGCGTGCGGTCAAGGCTGCGCGGGCCGACCATGATGAATGAGGGGACATCTTGGTCACCGGCACGACCGATGAAGAACGAGCCGGGTGTGACAAAACACCCTTGGAGCGAGGATGTTCCCGTCCGCACAAAAAAGCCCGCCGGCGTGAGCCGGCGGGCAGCCGCTATTTTGCCGTCAAGCGGACAGACCGCTTGCGGCCCACCCACTGCAGCATTTTTCCACTTTGAGCCGAAATCATTCTCAACTATGGTTCGCCAGGCTTAAGGCATGGGGGATTGCCGATGGTTTTATCACGCAGGGGTGTCGTGCTCGGCGGTCTGGCGCTGGTCGCGGTCGGTGGAACCAGCAATATTGTTCAAGCCGCGGGGGCAAAATCCTTTTTCGCCGGTACCGCCAGCGATAACGATTTCGTCTATCGCAAGACCAACTTCGCCAAGATCGACAAGAGATGGCATCGCCAGATCGTCAAGTATTTCAGCAGCGAGCCGGTCGGCACCGTCGTGGTCGATACCCGCCACCACTTCCTCTACCTCATCATGGAAAATAAGACTGCCATCCGCTACGGCGTCGGCGTCGGCAAGGAAGGCTTCAAATGGTACGGCCGCGCGACGATCGATCGCCGCGCGCTGTGGCCGCAATGGGTCCCGCCCCCCGAAATGCGCGAGCGCAAGCCGGACCTGCCGCCCATGATCGCGGGCGGCGCGTCCAACAATCCGCTCGGGCCGCGAGCGCTCTATCTGTACCGCGACGGCGCCGACATCGGCTACCGCTTGCATGGCACGCTGGAGCCATGGAGCATCGGCACCGACGCTTCCAGCGGCTGCATCCGCATGTTCCCCGAAGACATCATCGACCTCTACCAGCGGTGCCCGATCGGCACCGCGGTGGAGGTCCTGCCGCACATCGCCGACCAGGCGCCCGCTTCCACCACTGTCGAATGATTGGCGCATCATGAACCGCATGATTGAAAACACGCGCCGGCTGCTCGCCGCCGGCCTGCTGGTTGTGGCCACATCCTGCTCGACCAGCAACACGCTGGCCCCGTCGACGCCCGACGTCACCAACGCCGAGATTGCCGGCTTCCAGAACGTGCAGCCGGGCAGCGAGGAGGATTTTATCCTCAATGTCGGCCGCCGCACCTACTTCACGAAAGGTTCGGCCGCGCTCGATTCTGTCGCCAAGGCCACCCTCGACACCCAGATCGCCTGGTTGACAAAGCATCCGCGCTGGCTGCTCAAGCTGCAGGGTTTCGCCGACGATCCCGGCGCAAGCGAAACGGCGCTGTCACAGCAGCGCGCCGATGCGGTGATGGACTACCTCGCCGCCGGCGGCATAGACCGGAACCGCATGTGGGCCAAGGGCTACGGCAAGGACAGGCTGGTCCGCGACTGCCCCGACTCCGCCTGCAGGTCGCAGAACCGCCGCGTTGTGTCTAATTTGCGCGATGAGAGGGACGAGTCGTAGAGGCTGCTGTTTTGCTGGTCGCCAAATCAGTCTCACAACGCGACGGCGGCATGGCTGCAATGCGCCTATCGGGGACATTCACCCAGCGTTTGCCCCTCCCCGAAAGCTGACGCTCCGGTTGAACCCGGAATGAAGTCAGCTTCCCGTCTACCAACCTCCGGTTCAGGGTCTGGTGGGAGGCTTCGGCATCCGCCTCGACCAGTTTGCGGACGTGGCGGTTGTCCGCGATCCTGATCGGCATGAGCCTCGCCACATGTCGGTGTGCTACGGGGAGTGGGCGCCGTGGAGCTGGCAGGTACGCTCGCTCAAAGCATCGGCCGTCCGCCGGTGACCTCGTAGAGTGCGCCGGTGGTGTAGCTCGATCCTTCCGAGGCAAGCAGCACATAGGTCGCTGCAAGCTCTGCCGGTTGCCCGGGACGCTTGAGCGGCGTGTTCTTGCCGAACTCCTTGACCTTCTCAGAGGGCATTGTCGACGGGATCAGCGGCGTCCAAATCGGCCCGGGAGCGACCGCGTTTACCCGAATGCCGCGTTCAGCTACCAGTCCTGCTAGTCCGGCGGTGAAGTTGGCGATCGCTCCTTTGGTAGTGGCGTAGGCAAGCAGTGCCGGCGATGGACTGGTCGCGTTGATCGAGGATGTGTTGATGATGGTCGAGCCGGGTTCCATGTGCTTCACTGCTTCCTGGGACAGATAGAACATCGCATAGACATTGGTGCGAAAGGTGAGATCCCATTCCTCCGCGCTGATGTCCTCCAGCTTCTCGAACGACGCCTGGTGGGCTGCATTGTTGACGAGGATGTCCAGGCGCCCGCATTCATCGATAGCTCGCTGCACAAGCGACCGCGCGAAGATTTCGTCCGAGATGTCGCCGCGTGCGAGCACCGCCTTGCGCCCCGCTTCCTCGACCAAGCGCGCCGTCTCCTGCGCATCTTCGTCCTCTTCAAGGTAGGAGATGATGACGTCGGCGCCTTCGCGTGCAAACGCGATAGCCACCGCCCGGCCGATGCCCGAGTCCGCGCCGGTGATCAGCGCGACGCGGTCCGTCAGCTTACCGCTGCCGCGATAGCTCTCCTCTCCGTGGTCGGGCCGTGGATCCATCTCGTCGGTGTAGCCGGGCATGTCCTGCTGCTGTTCGGGAAGCGGCGGCTGAGGATATTTCTGCTGGGCATCCTGCATGTCAGGTCCTTTTTTAGCTGGAGTTGCGGTTGTGTCGATCCGGTTCCGTGATCGGTCCCTTGGCGGCTTTCGAGCCACCGCCCCATTCCTCGGCCTTGCACGCTTGGTCGCCGCCCATGAGGTCCGGCGAACTGCGATTTGCGGTGCCGCTGTCGGTCTTGTTCAACTCGTGCTCCTTCTTGCGTGTGGTCAGTCTTTGTCGCCGGCGGTAATCATCGACCTCAGCGGCTCTTGCGCCACATTCGCCTCGATTTCCGCGCGTCCGGGGGTATCCGGTAGCGCCTTGCGGAAATTTCTCGCATAATCCGGTGGCATCTTCGGTGGCATCATCGGTTCGTACGGATCGACCACGGCCTCGATGACCACCGGACCCTCAGCAGCCAGGGCAGCGTCGAGAACGCCTTCCACCTCCTCGGCGCGAGAGACGCTGTAGCCGATGCCGCCCATGGCTTCGGCGGCCATGGCGAAGTCGATGGGCTGGAGTTCGCAGGCGAATTGCGGGTTACCGAGGAACATCATCTGCTCCCAGGCGATCTGATTGAGCATGCCGTTCTTGAGCACGAGCACCTTGAGTGGGACCCGGTACCGAACTGCCGTCGAGAACTCGCCGAGTTGCATCGCGAGACCGCCGTCGCCGACGACCGCGAAGACCGGCCGGCCGGGAAAGGCCAGGCCCGCGGCGATCGCATAGGGCAGTCCGCATGCCATCGAGGCCAGCGCGCCCGAGACGCCGAAGGCCTGCCCGTCACGCAGCTCGATATGGCGGGCCGCCATCTCGGTGTTCTGGCCGGAATCGGCAACCAGGATCGCATCATCGGGCAATCGTTTCCCAAATGCGCGTGTAACCACCTGGGGCTTGAGCGAAGTGGCGGCCTTTTGCTCCGACTGCGCCATCATCTCGCGCCAGCGTCGCATGCCCGCCTGCGCCTTCTCGAGGAAGCTGCGATCATCCTTGCGCTTCAGGCGCCTGTTCAGCAATCGCAGCGTCACGGCGGCATCGCCGGCAAGGCCGGCCTCAACGGGATAGCGCAGGCCGATGCGCTGCGGGTCGCGCTCGATCTGCACCCCGCGCGCCTGTCCCGGCTTCGGGTAGTATTCGATGTAGGGAAAGGTCGAGCCGACGACGAGCAGCGCGTCACATTCCTCCATGATTTCCTGCGACGGCAGCGTGCCGAGAATTCCGATGCCGCCAGTCGTCAGCGGGTGATCGTCGGGCAAGGCAGCCTTACCGAGCAAGGCCTTTGCGACGGGGGCACCAACCAGCTCCGCCGTCTCTTCCAACTCGTGCCTGGCACCAAGCGCGCCCCGACCGGCGAGGATCGCGACCTTCGTCGCGCCGTTCAGGATCTCGGCGGCTTTCGCAAGTTGTTCTTCGTCGGGAAGCCTACTTCCTTCGAACCAACGATCCGGCGTATGCGACGGTTTGTTGCGCTTCGAGCGCTTGGCCTGGTCGAGCGTGTGCTCCTGCACATCGCTGGCGATCGACAGATGCGCAACACCGCGACTTGCCAGCGCCGACCTGCAGGCGAGACCGGCCAGGCTTTCCATATGCGCCGCGTCGGAGACCTGCGCGTTGAAGACGGCGACATCGCTGAAGACGCGCGTCAAGTCGACATCCTGCTGGGTGAAGGTCTCGATGAGGTCGTGGAACTGCATGCCGGTAATGGCGAGCACCGGCGCTTGGTCGAGCTTGGCATCGTAGAGTCCCGTCAGGAGGTGTGTGCCGCCAGGGCCGGAAGTTGCGAGGCAGACACCGAGCTTGCCTGTCCATTTTGAGTAGGCGCACGCCATGAACGCCGCGGATTCCTCGTGCCGCACCTGAATGAAGCGGATACGGTCCTGCCGCCTGCGCAGCGCCTCCATGATGCCATTGATGCCGTCGCCCGGCAGGCCAAAGATGATATCGACGTTCCAGTCGATCAGCGTCTCGATGAGGATGTCCGCGGCGGTCGGCATGTCTCAGTCCTACCGCGATGCGGATCCCGCCGCCTGGCTGCTCTTGTTCGCGGTCTTGTCAGTCTTACGCTGGTCCTTGTCGCCGCCGCGATTGCCGCCAAGCAAGTCGTCGGAAGACTGAGCGGTCTTGCCGTCTTCCAAATTAGTGGCCATGCGCAAAGCTCCCTTCATCCGGCCTGCCTAACCAGAAAGTCGGTGAGATGTTCCGTGCCCGAAGGCAAGGCCGCCTATTCAGGTGCCGAAGGCAAAGGTCTCAGTACCACCCGATGAGGCGCTGTTCGGCAGTCAGCGGCTGAACAGGCGAGGCGCGATCGAACAGACGAAGGCATCGAACTGCTGCGAGGCCGAGGATTGCATGTAGTGGCCGAGGCTGTCTGATCGCCAAAAGCTCTCGCGGCAGAGCTGGCCGATGTTCAGGTCGCGTCTCCGCAGGTCCCTATAGCCAGAGCGCAACGCCGCCCGGACCGTCCCCATAGGCGAACTCCTCGCACCCCTCGTCGACGATTTCTCGCGCGGGATTCCGCCTCAGTGGCGAAAGGACTCGTTCGTCGCGCACACCGCGGCGGGCGATGTGCGCCTCGACCATGCGGTGCCTGGCGTGCCGGTAGTCTGGCATGGCTCCTCGATAGCCTTAAAGACGACAGGCTTAGTCGTCCTGCCTGCGCTTGTGGTGCTCGCTCTCCTGGTCTTCGCCGCGGATCATCTGGCGATCGTCCTTGTCGGTCAATTCCACGCCCTCGTCGCGCAGATTGGCGCCGCCTTGCCGCGCCTCGCGCTCCTGCTTGGTTCTCTTCAGCTCATCCTCGGCATTGAAATCGTCGCCGGCATTGCTGGTGTTCTCGCGCTTTTCGATGATGCGCAGCTGCTGCTCGTGGGTCTTCCGGCCGGCCATGGCAAGGTGCCTCCTACTTGTTCGTGCGTCCGGTCTGGTCAGGGTTGATGCCGCCCTGAGGCGTGACGTCGTTCTCGACATCGCCTTCGAACGTATTGTCCCCATCGAGAGCATCGTTCTCGTCGAGCATATCGCCGCCCTTGACCGCGCCCTTCGAGGTGCCGATTCCCGGGTTGTCTCGCAGATCCTTGTCCGTGGGCTGTTTAGTCTTGGGGTGTTGGTTGGTCATGGAATTTCCCAGCGCTGGTTGAGCTTGGACGAAAGACGGTCCTGGCGCTGTCCAACTTCAACGTGGAGAAAATGTTCCGGTGTCAGGTTCGGTGCGCGTAAGCGGCCAGGCGGCCGCCGTCTCGGCTAGCGAAACTCCAGGCATGCCACATTACATTCCATTCCGAGGCGAATTAGCGGGCTAAAGTGAAAATCGAGACGGTCGAAAGCTTGCAAGGAGTGGGTGCTCTGTTCCGGTGGCGATCTCGGTTGCAAGCAGTTCGCCGGCAATCAAGCCAAGTGTTGCGCCGCTGTGGCTGAAGGCGACGTAATACCCCTCGATCTCCCGCAACTGGCCGAAGACCGGCTCGCCGTCTCCGGGGATTGGCTTGGGCCCGACACCGTAGCTCTCCAATTCCAATTTCGGATGACCGTCGAGAACATTCGACGCTTCGTCGAGAAGCCCCTGGATGGTCGATGCTTTTACGCGATAAGTCCCGTCCGGATTGACTACCACCTCTTCTTCCGACCAGGCAGAATCGAGCGCGAGGGCGCCATCAGGCGTCGGCCGGATGGCGACGCGCGGCGTGTTGAGCACGGCGCGTAGCGGCAAGTCGACTGGCTTGGTCCTGACCAGCAGCGCGATTGGTGTCCCATCGGCAATACGCTGACCGGCCACGGCGACCATTCGCGGCACATCCGCACCGGTCGCCAGAAGCACCGCGTTGGCGGCGAAGCTGATCCCGCTGGTGGTGGTGACGCCGGTGGCGCGGCCGTTGGCGACGGTGACGGTAGCGCGTCCGGCCTCGGTGACCACCTGGCCGCCCCGCTCCACGAATTCCGCGATCAATATTTCGATCAGCGACGGCAGGTCGACCCAGCCCTCGCCCGGGTTGAAGATCGCGCCTTGAGGCGTGACAGCGCTTGCGCAGACACCCGGCGCGACCAACCTTATGGCGTCCGCGGACAGATGCTGCGCATCATAGCCGAGACGTTTTTCGTGAGCGAAGACATCGGCGATCTCGTTTGAGGCATCGTCCGCATCCCACGTCAGGCCACCGTCGAAACGCAGCCAGGCGGCATCCGGGCATCGCGCCGACAAACTGCGGTAGCGGTCGATACCGATCATGCGCAGGCGATGATATTCAGCCGAGCGCCTGCGCGCCGAATTGATCCAGGCGAGCGAGCGGCCGGAAGCTCCCTTGGCGAGCGGTCCATCATTGACCAGCACGGTCTCGATGCCGAGCCTTGCAAGATGAACGGCCGAGGAGACGCCAAAAATGCCGCCGCCGACAACAACGACCTTGGAAACCTGATGTGATGCAGCCATGAGATATCTTTCACTGGTGGAGGTTGGTTTGGGCGGCCGTCTTGAAGGGCTCATGCGTGATCAAAGCACTTCGGCAAGGAAGTGCTTCAGACGTGGGCTTTTCGGCGTGTCGAAAATCGCTGCAGGCGTGCCGGCCTCGATGATGCGGCCTTCATCCATGAAGACGACCTGATCGGCGACCTTGCGGGCGAAGCCCATTTCATGTGTCACCACGACCATTGTCATGCCGCGCCGGCCGAGATCCGCCATGAGGTTGAGCACGCCCTTCACCAGTTCGGGATCGAGTGCGCTTGTTACCTCATCGAACAAGATGACCTCCGGGTCCATCGCCAATGCACGAGCGATTGCCACACGCTGCTGCTGGCCACCGGAAAGGCTCCCTGGACGATGGTGTTTGCGGGTCGCAAGCCCGACGTCGGCAAGGCGCGCCTCGGCGATGCGCTCAGCTTCCTGTACAGGGAGCCCCTTTACCTTGGTCAGCGACAGCATGACGTTTTCGAGCGCGGTGTGGTCGGGAAACAGATTGAACTGCTGGAAAACCATGCCGACACGCCGGCGCAGTTTTTCAGACTTCATCGCCAGGATGCTCGCACCATCGAGCAACACCTCACCGCCCTTGGGCTCGACCAGGCGGTTGAGGCAGCGCAGCAGGGTCGACTTGCCCGAACCTGATGGGCCAATCACGCATGTGACCGTGCCAGGCTTGACTGCCAGGCTGACGCCTTTGAGAACATCGAGGTCGCCATAGGCCATGTCGAGACCGGTGATGGCGAGACTGCCGCCCTTGAAGCGGGGCAGCGCTGAGCCGGCATCAGAGCCGGCCTCCGAAGGTGCACTGCCGGTGGCGCCCTCCAGTTCGCTCACTTCGGCCAGGCCGCTGATGACGAGGCCGGCCTTTTGCTTTCCGACCCGCAGCGAGTTGTCGATGTAGTTGACCACATGGGTCAACGGCACGGTGATGACGAGATAGAACACGCCGGCCAGAAGCAATGGCGAGAGGTTTCCGGTGACCACTGCCTGGTCCTGACCGACACGGAAGATCTCGCGCTCCGAGGCGAGCAGACCGAGGAAGTAGACAAGGCTTGAATCCTTGACGTTGCCGATGAACTGGTTGACGAGGGCCGGCAAGACGCGGCGGATGCCTTGCGGGATCACGATCAGGCGCATGCCTTGGCCGTAGCTCATGCTGAGCGCCCTGCAGGCCTCCATCTGCCCGCGCTCGACGCTCTGGATGCCCGAGCGGAAGATTTCGCCGATATAGGCGCCGGCGATCAGGCTCAGCGCAAGAATGCCGAGCGGAAAGGGCGAAGGGCCGAAGATTTCACGGCCGATGCGGGCAAAGCCCTGGCCTATCAGCAGGATGGTGACGATCGCCGGCAGCCCACGGAATATATCCGTGTAGACCCGCGCCGGAATGCGCAGCCAGCGCGATTGCGAGATGCCCATGACCGCCAGGATCATGCCAAGAATGACACCCAGCACCGTCGACGCGGCGGCGAGGATCAACGTGTTCTTCAATCCGATGGTGATCATGCTGGGCAGCACGTCCGCCATGGCCTGCCAGTCGAGGAAACTGCGCCGCAGGTTTTCGAGCCAGTTCATTCGCCCCCCTTTCGGTTGCGCTATTCACATCGTCCGCATCAAGGACGGCGGCGTAATCCGGCCGCCGGCATGAGAGCCAGCGGCCGGGTACGGTCTACTTCTTGGGAAGATACTGGTCGGGCATCGGCGAGCCGGGGAACCACTTTTCATAAAGCGTTTTCCAGGTGCCGTCCTGCATGGCCGCGTGAAGGGCGGTGTTCAGCGCATTGCGGAGCTTGTCGTTGCCCTTGCGCAGGACGAAGCCGGCCGGCGCGTCAAAGGAAGGAATATTGACCGCGATCTTCAGGTTCGGATAGCGAACGCCATAGTCCTTGGCAGCCTCGTAATCGAGGAAGTGGGCATCCACGGTTCCGTTGTTAAGCGCCGAAACGGCGGAGTTGTTGTCGGGGAATTTGACGAGATCGGTTCCGACAAAATTCTTCGCCGCGTAGATTTCCTGGAGCGTGCCTTGCACGACGCCGAGACGTTTGCCCTTGAGCCCGTCCGCCGACGTGATCGCCTTGTCGGCAGTAAGCACGGACAGATAGCCTGCGATATACCCGTCGGAAAAGTCGACGGTCTTCTTGCGTGCTTCCGTCGTGCCGATTGCCGCGACCGCGACATCGAAGCGCTCGTTTGCAACGGAAGGCATCAGCGCCGAGAATTCCTGGCCGGTGAAGATCACCTGGTCGGGCTTGAATCCAAGGCGGCTCGCGACGTTGCGGAACAATTCGATGTCGAAGCCGGTGAACGACCCATCGGCCTGGGTGAAAGCGTAGGGTTTGGCATCGCCCATGGTTCCGACGCTGATGACCTTCGCATCAATGAGGCCATAGGGATTGTCATCCGCGGCGGCCGCTCCTGAAACCAGCCCAGCGCCGACGCACATCGCCATAAGAGCCATTGCGCCGGTTCTGACCGGGCACATCAACGACTTGAGAATTTCTTTCCTGCTCATGTCTTTCTCCACTCTGAAGGTCTGTTCTTCTTGGTATTTCCGTCGAGCCGCCATCTGGCGCGCCGACATGCCCTTGCCGAAATCACGGTCCGTCACGCCTCTCGGCTCCACTCCTTTCAAAGAGACCGGTCTCATATTGCGTGAGACCGGTCTCTTTGTTAATCGTTATCGCCACGTTGACCTCCCGTCAACAACTCTTGTAGTCGTCATCCGATGAAAAGAACCGCCCCCAAGACCCCGTCGATAACGGTCAGCGACGTCGCCCGCGCGGCCAATGTTTCGAAAGCGACAGCCGCGCGCGTGCTCGGCGGATACGGCGTCGTCAGCGACATGATCCGCGCGGAAGTCATGGCCGCGGCCAAGGCCTTGGACTATCGTGCGAACGAGCTCGCCCGCAGCATGACGACCGGCCGCTCCGGCATCATCGGCGTGGTTGTCGGCGACATCGAGAACCCGTTCTTCAGCCTCGCGGTACGCGGCATCAGCGACGCGGCAAAGGCAGCCGGGTTCAACGTCATCCTGGCCAATTCCGGCGAGAAGATCGAGGCGGAAAAGGCGGCCGTGAAACTGCTCATCGGCAAGCGCGTCGACGGGCTGATCGTCACGCCGTCGGAATCGCGCGACATCGCGCACCTGCGCGATATCCACCGCTCGGGCCGACCGCTTGCCCTGCTGGATAGGGCGCTGGCAGATCTGGATGTCGATACGGTCACGACCGACGATCGCGGCATCGCCATGCTGGCGACCCGCTTTCTAGCCGATGCCGGCCACCGCAACATCGCCTATGTGACCGCGGTCGACGCCGAAGGGCACGAGTACCGCGATCTCGGGCAGATCTACACCTCGTCGGTCCGTGAGCGCATCGACGGTTTCCTCACCGTGTGCCGAGAGGCCGGACTTGATCGGCCAGAACGCTTTGTTCGCCTTGGCGCGACAAGCCCCACCGAAACGCGCAGGGTTGCCGGCGAGATGCTGTCGGCGCCGGATCGGCCGACGGCGATCCTCGCCTCCGACAGCGTCATTGCGCTGGAGATCTTCAAGGTGACCCGCGAGCGCGGCCTGCGGGTTCCCGACGACATTTCGCTCATCACTTTCCATGATGCGGACTGGACGAGCGTCACCACGCCGCCCATCACCGTTATCGACCAGCCCGTCTACGCGCTTGGCAAGAGCGTCGCGGAATTGCTCATCCGGCGATTGAAGGGAGATTCCCGCCCGGCGGAAAAGCTCATTTTGCCGACCGCCATCATTGCACGCGGATCCGTTGGCCCGCCCTCGAATGGAAAGCCGCAAGTGCGCCAAGCATAGGTGTGACGGCGATACGGCCCACATGAATACGTTAGAACAAGGTCGACGCACTCCGCTTTAAGAATGTACGTCGATCAACCCAGCAAGCACCCTGATCGCAATGCCGCGTCCACCGTCATCGGGACGGCACGTGCCGGCTCATGGTTTGAAGAGCGTGACGATGAGCCAGATGCCCGGCTACTTCTTGGGCCTGCCTGGCTTCAGGGCTGCCAGAAGATTGGTGATCCTGCCCGCCTTTCGGTTGCGGATCTCGGCCTCGTTCTTGCGGCGGACCGCGGCGCGGACAAGCCTGGCGCCGAGATAACGCAAAGGCTCGGGCGGCAGCGACATGCGCCGCTCGATGCCGACCAGACCACTTTCGCTCCAGCGATCCTTTCGCTCGAGCACCAGGCTCGCCAGAATGCGTCCGGCTATCGGCGTCTGCGCGATGCCGGTGCCGTTAAATCCCATGCCGTAGAAGATATTGGGATGATCGCGCAGGTGGTCGAAGACAGGAACGTGTTCAGGCACGCAGTCGATCGGCCCCGACCAGTCATATTCGATCGCCACACCGCGCAGCGAGGGGTAGACCCGATGCAGCTCTCGCATATTGTCGCGACCGTGCTCCGGGCTGCGGTTGAAGCTGGCGCCGAAATTTCCACTGAAGGCGACGTTGCCGCTGCCACGACCGAAGACCACCCTGCCCCCGATGGTGCGC
The DNA here is from genome assembly GCF_040321955.1 of Mesorhizobium sp. M0217. NCBI lineage: Bacteria > Pseudomonadati > Pseudomonadota > Alphaproteobacteria > Hyphomicrobiales > Phyllobacteriaceae > Mesorhizobium > Mesorhizobium sp. M0217. Next base: position 96,314 of record NZ_JAMYSN010000010.1, read on the forward strand.
TGGTAGTAGAGCACCTGGGCCTGGGAATCGCAGATCGAGGCACCGTCGCGCCAACCGATGCTGTCGAGCAGTTCGGGAACGGCGGCAGTGGCAATCACCTCGCTGCCGACGACATAAAGATGTCGCCGCAGTTCCGGCAGCGCGGAAAGCCAGGCGTTGGCGGCAAGCACGATTTTGTCAGCCCGTACCGCGCCATGCGCCGTGCGCACCGTGCATGTCATGCCGGGTTCGATGGCGAGGACCGGGCTGCGCTCATGGATGATGACGCCGCGTGCCAGTGCCAGCTTGCGCAATCCGATGGCAAGTTTGGCGGGATGGACCGTGCCGGCAGTGGTCTCGACGACGCCGACATAGGAGGCCGATGAACCGGTGCGGCGTTGAATGTCCTCGGCTTTCAGCGGGCTGAAACGGTTTTCTCCAACAACCGCCGTCAAGGCCACGGCGGTCTCCCAGGCGCCTTCCTGCGCAATGGAGCTTGCTGTCCACAACCATCCGTCCAGCCTCAGGTCCATGTCTATGGTGCCGTTTTGCTGCAGCGTCTTCAGCTCCGCGATCGATGCCACCGTGTCGGCGCACAGCAGGCGCGCTTCCTCGAGACCGACGACCGCACTGATCTGGTCGATTTCGGCGAACCATGAATGGACCTGACCGCCGTTGCGCCCCGAGGCCCCCGATCCGCACAGATCGGCTTCAAGGATCATCACCCGTGTTTGCGGCGCAAGTTCAAGGATCCGCAGCGCCGTCCACAGACCGGTATAGCCGCCACCGACGATCACCACGTCGGCGCGCTCGTCGCCTCGCAATGGCTCGGTCGCAGGGGCGGCGGCAATGTCCTGCAGCCAAAACGACCGGTCAGATGCAAGCGCGACCGCAGGCTGCCGCAAACGAATTGTACTCACGCTTGGGCTCCCTGCGCATCGACAATGAAGCTGGCATATTTGGCTGGCAGCCAATCGGGTATCGGACGCGGTCTCTGGGGAAACCCGCCAAGATGGGTGCAGGTCTGCGCCGCCGCGATCGACGCCCTGTGCAATGCCTCCAGGGCGCCGAGGCCGCCGAAATGGAAGCCGGCGAGGAAAGTGGCAATGAAACTGTCGCCGGCGCCACACGTATCCACGACATCGACAAGCGTCGCCGGCGCATGCACGACATTCGTGCCATCGTCGAAGTAGGAGCCGCGTCGACCACAGGTCAAAACTACCTGCCTTGCGCCGGCCGCCCTGAGCGCGCCCAGCGATGGCTCGATGGGAACATCGACATCGTCCGGTCCGGACGCAAACAAAAGCGGGACACCGTCGAGCGGCAGCGCCATATGGGCGGTCGATAGATCGATGCTGAACGGCACATGGTCCGTCACCAATCGTTGAACAAGGTGCTTGTTGGCGTTGGTGCCGAGATGCACCCAGTCGGCCGCGGCGATGACCGCATAATGCGCGGGCGCCGGCATGTAGTTTTCGCCCACACCGAAGGATTCGTGCAGGAACTTCCGGTCGCCGGATTCATCGCGCAGCAAGGTGACGGCCGTATCGCCGGGACGCCGTTCGACGTCGTCCGGAGATAGGCCGGCACCTTGCAGTTCGGCAAGCACCACGTCGCCTTCGGGATCGTTCCCGACGGCGCCGAAATAGCGCGCGGACCAGCCGTTGCGCCGCCATTGCGCCGCGACATTCAAGGCATTGCCGCCCACCGTCATCAAGTTGTTGGTCAAATAGGCATCAAGGCAATTGTCCCCGACCGCGATAAGCTTTTTCGACCTCATGCCGGCACCGTTGCGCGATCGATATACGGCGCGATGGCGCCAAGGCAGCGTGTCCAGGCTTTTACCGGATCGAGCGCGTAGGAGCCGTTGCCGAACGGCTCGAAGGTGAACTTACCGGCATAGCCGAGGCGCGCGAGTTCGCTGACATAGTGGTCGAGCGGCAGCGTGCCCTCCCCCCACACCAGATGCCCGCCTGGCGTGCCGTCGACCAGATGAACATGCGCCAGCCGCGAGCCGAACAGGTCGACATAGCCGGCCACGGTGTCGCCGGCCGTGGCCATGGCGACAGTGTCGAGCACGATATCGATATTGCCGGCGCCCACCTCATCCAGCATTTGGCGCAGGCCTGCCGCATTATTGACGAGGTTGCTCTCGAACCGCTGCAACGGCTCGAGCAGGCAGCGCACCCCGTTTGCGGCGGCGCGCCGGGCGATCTCGCCGATCGAACCGACCGCGCGGTCCCATGCCGGTTGCCGGGGTTCGCTCTCGTAGCCCCGGCCGGGCGTCAGGAAGAGATAGCGGGCGCCAAGCGCCGCGCAGATGTCGGCTGCACGCCAAAACCGCTCGATGCTGTCCTGGCGCAGTGCGGCGTCGCCGGAGGCAATGTTGATTGGATACAACACCTGCTCAGGCGTAAAGCACCAGGCCGACAGCTCGTTGTCGGCGAGTACCCGGCGAACGGATTCGACACGTGCGTCCGTGGCGTGGAACAGGTCCAGATGCTGGGCAATCCCCCACAGCTCGATCTCGCGCAGGCCAAAGCCTCGGATCGTCCTGGCGACCTCATCGAAGGGGAAGTGCTGGAAGCTGAAATTGGCTCCGATCAGCTGATGAGCAGCGAGCTGCGGCATGAAGGCTCCTTTCGGGAATTGTTATTTGCCGATGCCTTCGGCCAAGCCACGGATGAAGTAGCGTTGCGCGCCAAAGAACACGATCACGATAGGCAGCGCCGAGATCGTCATGGCCGCGAACACCACGGCATAGTTGGTCCCGTGGGTTGCCATGATCGACGTCAGTCCGACCGGCAGCGTCTGCACATCCGAGCCGCTCGTGAAGATCATGGCGAAGAGATATTCGTTCCAGGCGAACAGGACGTGCAGGATGACGCAGGAAATGATGATCGGCCGGCACAGCGGCAAGGTGATGCGCCAGAAGATCTGACCCTCGCTGGCGCCATCCATCGTCGCCGCCTCGTCGATGTCTTCAGGCAGATCCAGCATGTAGGCGCGGATGAGGAAGGTGGTGAACGGCACACGGAACGCCGTGTAGAGAATGATCAGCGCCCAGTAGGTGTTGTAGAGACCGAGCGCCTGCAACATCTTCACCAGTGGAATGATCGCCACCGTGGGGCTCAGCATCAAGCCGCCCAGAACGATGGCGATAACCAGCGGCTTTGCCGGCATCTTGGTGCGGGTCAGGCCGAAAGCCGTCCAGGCGCTGATCAGCACGGTGCATATGGCCGAAGCGACGGTCACCAGCACCGAGACTGTCACGTAGCCACGCACGCCCTGGTTCCACGCTTGCACGTAATTGTTCCACGACCAATGGGTGGGCAGGGCGAAGGGATCGCCGAAGATCTGCGCATTGTCCTTGAAGCCGCTCAGCGCCATCCAGATCAGCGGATAGATGACGACGACACCAAGGCAGACCAGGAATGAATAGAGCAACGTCCTGGCGATGACCGACCACACATTGACGTGCCGGCTGCGACCGGCTGCGACCATCGCACTCATAGCTGCACCCGGCGGCGCTTGGTGTACCAGAGCTGTGCCGCACCTGTGAGCATGGTCAACATGAAGATGACGGCGGCGATCGCCGCGCCATAGCCGAAATTGTCCTCGATGAAGGCCTTCTGGTAGAGCCACGTGCCCAGCACCTGGCTGCTGTTGTTGGGCCCGCCTGCGGTCATCACCATGACCTCGTTGAACACCTGGAACGCGCCCGTGATGGTGACGATGATCATCAACCCCGTCATTTCCCGGGTCAGCGGAAAGGTGATGCTCCACAGGCGGCGAAGAGGACCCGCGCCGTCGATCGTTGCGGCATCGTAGAGGTCGCGCGGGATCTTCTGGATGGCGATGGCGAACAGCAGCGTCGAATAGCCAAAACCCTGCCATTGGCTCATGGCGATGATGGCATAGATGGCGGTGTGCTCATTGCCGAGCCAAGGCATGACGAGCTGGCTCAGTCCAACACGGCTGAGCGCGGCATCCAGCAAGCCGATCTGCGGCTGGTAGATGAAATAAAACAGCAGGCCGGTCACCGTGATCGAGATTGCCGACGGCACGAAATAGACGGCGCGCCACAGCCGGCGCCAGCTTTCGCTTTTCAGGTCCTCGATAATGGCCGCCAGCAGGAACGCGCCGAAGACCTGGAAGATGACGGAGATGAGAGCGTAGAGGCAGTTGTTCCACAGCGCCAGCAGCACGACCGGGTCATGCAGCAGCCGGTCGTAGTTGGCGAGGCCGACATTGGTGACCTCGCCGGTGTAGATGTCCTGGTCGGTGGTGCTGACGATGAAATTGTCGACGATCGGATAATAGACGAACCAGCCGATGAGGATGAGCGCGATCGCCGCCCATCGCAACGACAACAGGTTGGCGAAGCAGGCCCGCCGGCTCTTTGGCCGTTGCGGCCTGGCGACGCCGATGTCGGCGCCGCTGTCCACTGTGTCCGAGGCCCTTGCCATGCTCGCCTGCTTTATTTGGCCGCGGATGCGGCTTTGCGCACCTCGTCCATCACTTGCTCGGGCGTCATCGAGCCGCCCGCCAGCGCCTGCAGGCTGGACAGCCAGACGGCGGCGACGCGCGGTGGGTTGGCCGTATCCAGCCAGGGCATGAGGTATGAGGCGGCGTTGATATCCTTGAGGCCATCGACCACAGCCGCGCTCATGTTCGATTCCGAGGCGCCGCCGATGGTGGCGCTCGGCTGGCCATAGGGTGGCGCAGACAAGACCTGCGCATTTTCCTTCGAGGTCACGAACTTCATGAAATCGATCGCCAGCGGGATGTTCTTCGATGCCGCATTGATCATGTAGCCCTCCGGCGCGCCCTCGATCGACTTGGCGTCACCCTTGGCGCCGGCGGGCACCGGCAGCCGGAAGAATCCGAAATCGGCGGGCTTTAACGCCGACTCCGGCGTGGCGGCCTGATCGAACTCGATGATTTCCTGGTAGTACATGGCCGACTGGGCGTTGGTGAAGGCCTGGAGAGCCGAGGCATAGGATGTGCCGTTGACGCCGGCGCCATCGGTGCAGCGCTCGACAAGCTGGCTGAACTGCTTGAGTGCTGCGACATAGCCTGGATCGCTGTATTGGGCGGTGGCCGGATCGAAGTCGCGTTCCAGCGTTGCCTGCGGCACGTTGTAGGCGAGCAGCTGGCCTGCAAAGTGGATCGCCGGCCAAGCCTCCTTGTTGCCGAAGGAGATCGGTGTCACGCCGGATTTGCGGATGGCGTCGCAGCTGGTCAGCAAGTCCTCGAAAGTGGCGGGTGCCTTGAGGCTGAGCTTGGCGAAGATCTGCTTGTTGTAGCCCATGAACTTGGCATCCTGGTAAAGCGGAATGCCATAGAACTTGCCGTTGTACTGGAACGCCTTGACGGCGGCTGGAGACAGCGACTTGCCCCACTCGGTATCGGCAGCAATGACGGGCGTGAGATCAACGGCGCGATTGCCGCGCACGAAATTGCCACCCCAGCTGCCTGTCCAGGAGAAATAGATATCGGGCAGCGAGTTGGAAGCGACCAGCGTCTTGGTCTTGCCCTTCACGCTGTCGTCGCTCTCCTGGATAAGTTCGACCTTCACATCCGGATGGAGCTTCTCATAGGCCTGTGCCAGGTTGACGAAATAGGGCGACAGCTGTTGCAGCCCGAACTTGGTCAGGACCGAAAGCGTGCCGGTGTATTCCACCTTGGCGTTTGGGTCGGCCGTGACAGCCGGCGAAGCGGCGGAACTGCCGCTTATCGACAACCCCAATGATGATACCGCGGCCACCGTGACCGCCACGACTTGCAGCGAACGTTTCATGGATAGCTCCTTCAGAGGTAAGAGGGGATCAATATTCCACGCGTTTGTAGTAGCGACGGGTGGTCAGCGGGTGGTTGCGCAGCACCTCGAGATGGGCGCTCAGCCGCTCGAGCAAGGTGGCGAGCAGAACCGGCGAGATCATGCCGCGGACCTTTGCGGAGATGCCCGGCAACTTGACCGAGGCCGCGTCCAGCGTGCGAACGCGGTCCGTGTAGCGCCTGGCGAAGTTCTCGACCCGGTCGGCCAGGGGCCGAAGGGCATCTTCGCCCTTGAACACGAAAACGCTGACGCCCGGCTCGACCAACTCGAGCGTACCGTGGAAGAAGTCGGCGGCGTGCACCGGGCGGGTGCGAATCCACTGCATCTCTTCGAGGATGCACATGCCGTAATAGTGTGCCTCCGGCCACACCGAGCCGGCGCCGGTGAAGATGTGATAGGTATCGTCCTTGATTGTCTGGGCCAGTTCGGCCGCCCTGTCCTCAAAGGCAGCCTTGGCGTCGGCAAGCAGATCCGGCAGCAGTTTGAGTTCGGCGACAGTGCCATCAAAATCATCATATTCGCCGCGCTCTTCCAGCAGGGCCAGGACGATCAGCAGCGTCTGCAGGTAGAAGGATTCCGACGAGGTGTCGTCTTCGGCGAAGTTCGTGAAATTGTGGTCAGCCTCCCGTGCGATTGGCGTATCCGAATGGCCGGTGAGCGAAATCGTGCGCACACCACGTTTTTTCAGAAAGGCCATGAGCTCGACGCCTTCCTTGGTCGTGCCCGACAAGGACGGGATGACCACCACGGCCTTGCTGTCGAGACCGGCGGGCGGATCGATCACGACCTGCGCCGGATAGGCACCGCTCACCGGGAAGGTAGAACAGCGCTGCGCCAACTCGATCGCGGGCAAGGTTAGAAGCTGCACGCCGCCGGTGCCCATGAAAAACAGCCGCTCGACGCCATCTGCCAGCAGTGTGCGCATGAGTGAGCGAACCTCACCTGCGACGGCGACGGCCCCGCTTTGGATCTTCACGAAGCGGTCCCTATCGAAGTTCAGCATGACGTTTTCCTTGTATTTCGCATGTGACAGGCCTCTAGCCCGCCTTAGGCGTCGGTGGGCCGTCTAGCTCGTTTTTCCGATGTGAGATCGATCTCACAAGCAATAATGGGCACGCAATTTCGCCAATGGCAAGTCCTTTAGACGAAATTCTCCGAAATCGAGGGGTTTGCTCTTTAGCGCACAGCGCGCCGGGCAACCGATCCGCGTACGATCAAGCGGGTCTGAAATCGGGTACGGCGCGGTGCAACCTTTTTGCCGGCAAGCCGCTCCAGCAGATATCTGGCGGCGAGCGGTCCGATCTCGGAGATGGGTTGCGCCACGACCGTTATCTGCGGATCGGTGAACGTGGCGAGGTTGAAGTCATCGAAGCCAACCACCGACACATCATGCGGAATCGAGAGCCCCATTGAACGCAGGCCAAGAAGCGCGCCTTGCGTCATGAGGCTGTCCACCGTGAACAGTGCGGTCGGGCGATTGCGCCGGCTGAACAGGCGGATCGTGGCTTCGATGGCGTGCTCGACGGTCGAGCGCGATACGCCGATGAGCGCTTCATCGATTGCGATCCCATGCGAGTGGAGCGAGTTTTGGTAGCCAGCCAAGCGTTCCTGTGCCGTAAAGATGCGTGACTCGTCGCGCAAAAGACCGATCCGGTGGTGACCGTTGCCAACCAGATAGTCCACTGCCTCGCGTGCCCCGCCCTCGTTGTCGACGACGACGCTGTCGCATTGCAGGTCCTTTACCACGCGGTCGATGAGCACGATCGGTGCGCCTTCGCGGGCCAGTTGCACAATATGCTGGCTGTCGGTTGCAGACGTTGGGGCAAGGATGAAGCCGCGAATGCTGAGCGAGCGAAGGCTCTCAAGCAGTTCTTTCTCCTGTTCTACATTCTCCTCGCTGCTGGCAATCAGAAGATTGTGGCGGTGCTTGCGCAGTTCCACCTCTATGTCGTGCGCGATTCGGGCGAAGAACGGATTCTGGATATCGCCGGGCACGAAGCCTATGATCGGCAATTGTCCGCTGCGCAGCGCCTGCGCGACGAGGTTGGCCCGATAGCCCAGCCTTTCGGCTGCCTCAACCACGCGGAGCGCCGTCTCGTCGCCAACGTAACCATAGCTGTTGAGCGCCCGGGCGGCCGTGGCGCGCGACACCTTAGCCGCTGCGGCAACGTCCTTTAGTGTGATTCCTTTCTGGGCCACAGGTAACCGTCCTTCTTGGATCTGAACATTGCGTCAGATCATTCTCGGCTCGTCTTGCCGGCATCGTTGTGCGGCATATCGGACGATTCTCAAACTGCGAACATAGCTTTCGCAACTCCTTGCCACCTAATCGAGATACGCGCGCTGCTTGGCTATCTGGAAATTTGATCCACGAATGCACCTACATGTTGTGCAGTCAGTTCATTGCCTTGCACTGCCAGCATGCGGCATGAGTTCACGCCATGGTCCAGGCGGCCTCCCTGGCATCGATCATAACACCGATGGAGACGACTAGCCTTGCCGCCAAACTCGTCCAGCGATTGGAGGCGAGCTTTCAAAAAGGCCGAGCCAGACGCTCAAGGCCCGCTGCACGGAGAGCCACAGGCTGGGAGACTCTGAGCAAATCGGGAATCTGAGTCGCTTGCTCTGAACCGTCGGCATCATGCTGCTAACCGGTTTTGATCCTTCGGGGCTCCGCATTGGCAATAGCGACGAAAATGCTGTCGAGCAGACCCTTGTCGCGGAAGGAACTTGCCAAGCAAGGGCACCTCGGCCAAGTACGCAAACAACGCCCGGAGACGAGGCGCATCCGGCAGCACCCTTTTGGGGCCAGATAGAGACTCAGAAACCCAAAGCTTTCATCTTCCCGCTATTGAAACGGAGGACTCGATCGTGACGCGTGCGCCCGACCATCGCCAACGGTGGGCTCCAAACTGATCGAAACTTCTCGTCGACCTTTGCAAGGTGATTGATCATCGGGGAGACCAAAGCCGAAACACTGGGGTTGGTGTCTCCAGTGACGCTGAACGAACCTTCAGGGAAAATCCCAAATCTGCCGATTTCCCTGGCGCTGTCATTGCAACGATCGAGACAATCAGGGAGACCGGACCGGAGGCACGAGACGCCGCGTCCTTCCGTGGGGTCGCTCCTCCAAACCGTTTGACGCAATTTAGAGATGTTGCCTTGACCCCGCACTAGCGTCTACTGCATCTCCCAGCGGGAGCGTCACCAATGGCGAGAAAGTCTGTCCGACGCAAGTCAACGATTTATGATATCGCGGTGGCGGCAAAGTCGTCCCCGACCGCCGTCAGTCTCGTCCTCAATGGCTCGTGGCAACAGCACCGGATCAAGGCGGAAACCGCAGCGACCATCCTCGATTGGGCTGAGCGGCTTGGCTATGCTGTCAACCTCAAGGCACGAGGATTGCGGCTTTCCCGATCCGGACTCGCTGGAATGATCTTGCCACATTACCGCAATCGCTTCTTCGCCGGATTGGCCGAAGCCTTTGAAGCGGAATCCCGCGTCCACCGCTTGTGCCCGATCGTCGTCAGCACCCATCGCAATCCTGATAACGAGTTGAGTGTGACGGAAACCCTGCTGGCCCAGCAGGTGGAATTTCTCTTCCTTGCGGGCGTTCGTGACCCCGATCCGCTGAATGATCTGTGCCGGGCAGCGGGCGTCCGGTGCATCAACATCGATCTGCCAGGCCGCCGGGCTCCCTCAGTTGTTTCTGACAACTACGGGGGCGCCAAGGCGCTCACAGAGATCATTGTTCAGAAATTGAAAGAACGAGGGGGCTCCACCGAAGATCTCTTCTTCTTTGGCGGGGTCAGCGATGATGACGCAACACGTAGCCGTTTGCTGGGTTTTCACGATGCGCTGGCAGCGCATGGGATTGTTACGGGCCCGGGCACGATTGACTGCTGCGGCTACGCACCGACCAACGCTGCTCGGTCTCTCGCTGCACGATACGCTCAGCTTGGGCATCTGCCCTCAGGTATGTTCGTCAACGGCGTGACCGCTCTTGAAGGAACATTGCGGTTCACTTCGACACTAGCCTCAAGTGAGCTTGGACGGGTTGTTGTCGGAAGCTTCGACTGGGATCCATTCGCGGCGCATTTGCCCTTCGATGTGACCATGGTCCGACAGAATGTCGAGGTGATGATTGCTGAAGGATTTTCGCTTCTGGAGAATTATTCGATAGACCACTTTCCGCTGGTGACCGTACCGACCAGCTTTGGGCGAACCGGAGAGCATGACGGCGCCCAAGAAGATTGGGATTCGGCATCCAAATCGAGCATCGACCACTAGCAATTCTTTGTCGCAAGACATCGTTGCAGAAGTTCAACTCCGTTCATCAGCACCTCGGATCTGGGTAGCATCGCCTCCACCCAAGGCTGGCGGGGGATCGCATGTCGTTTCCACGGGTGCAGCCTGAGTGCGAAAGGGCGGATCGTTTACATCAATCGACAAATGTTTTTAGACGCCGGTGGCGTGACCGCCTTGCTAAATCTATTTAGCACCTTGACCGGCCGGCATTCAAAGTCTTTTATGGCGCGTTCTGGGAGGAATGCGGCGCCGAGTGCGTCAATGCCGTCGGGCACAAAGGGGTGGGCCAAACAAAGCCGACATGGGCAATAGGCAACCCAAAAACTCGTCAATCAGGGAGGAATTAAATGTTAGCAAAAACTATACTCGCGGCAGCGTTCGGCGCAGCCCTTTCGGTCGCCACAATGAATGCTGCGCTGGCAAAGGACGTCAAGGTTGGAGTCGTCGTGAAGATCGGCGGCATTCCCTGGTTCAATGCCATGGAAACGGGAATAAAGGAAAAGTCGAAAGAGCTTGGCGACGACGGCTTCATGGTCGGGCCGACCAGCGCCGACCCGGCACTTCAGGTCCGCGCGATCGAAGACCTGATAGCTCAGGGCGTCAGCGTAATTGGCGTCGTGCCGAATGATGCAAACGTTCTCGAGCCGGTTCTAAAAAAGGCGCGCGACACGGGCATCAAGGTCATAACCCATGAATCGCCGGACCAGGTGAACGCTGATTGGGACTTCGAAATGGTCTCGGCCGTTGGTTTCGGTGAGGCCCATGCCAAGCTATTTGCCGAGAAAATGGGCGGCAAAGGCAAGTACGTGGTGTACGTAGGTTCTCTTACTGTGCCCGCACACAATGCCTGGGCCGATGCTGCAATCGCCTACCTGAAGAAGAACTTTCCCGACATGCAGATGGTTGGCGACAGATATGGCGTCGCCGAGAGCGCCGATGACAGCCGGAAGACGGCTCTGGATGTGCTTGCCGCCAATCCTGACCTCGGCGGCTTCCTGACGTTCGGCAGTCAGGGACCGATCGGCGCCGGACGCGCGATCGAGGAGCAGAAGCTTGGTGACAAGGTGGTTCTTGTCGGTTCATTCTCGCCTAGCCAAGGCAGCGCAATGCTCAAATCCGGCATTATTGACGGCGGCTATATGTGGAATCCTCTGGAAGCGGGCAAAGTATTCGTAACGATGGCTGATTTTCTGGCGGGCGGCGGTGAAATCACCGACGGCATGACGATCGAAGGTCTGGGTGTCGTTCACCCTGACTTCAAAACCGGCACCATCATCGTGGACGCTGTGCAGCCTATCACGGTCGAAACGGTCGATGGTCTTGCAGCCCTAGGGCTTTAGATGGCGGACCATGGCTGGCGTGCCGGGGTGGCAGATCAATCCCGGCACGCCCCATCCTTGTCATTTCAGAAGGGCCCGCCGTGAACCTCGTCGCGTCTACGACGCAGGACCTCCCATCGGTTCTGTCGTTTAGCAACATAAGCGTCACATTTGGTGGCGTTAGAGCCCTCCAGGATGTCGCCTTCGAGGTTCTCCCGGGTGAAGTGCAATGCATCGCCGGTGAGAACGGCAGCGGCAAGAGCACCCTGATCAAGGTAATCACCGGCGTTTGTCAGCCACTAGCCGGCGCAAACATGTCGATCGCCGGAAAGTCTGTCGACATCATGTCGCCGGCTGCGGCGCGCAGCGCCGGGGTGGAAGTCATCTGGCAGGACCTCGCACTGTTTCCTGAAATGACAGTCGCGGAAAATATCGGGATCAGAACTGTCCTCGGCAACATGCCTCGGCTCGTCGATCATTCGCGCATTCGCGAGGTGGCGCGAGGGCTGTTGGCGCGGCTTGGCGCCGACCTCGATGTCGACGCGCCTCTGCGTAGCTTTGCAATCGCCCAACGTCAGATCGTCGCCATCGCCCGGGCGCTCGCCGGCGATGCGAAGGTTATTTTCATGGACGAGCCCACATCGTCGCTTACTCAATCGGAAACAGACCGGTTGCTCGCGATCGTTCGAACACTCTCGAATGAAGGCATGGCCATCGTCTTCGTCAGCCATCGCCTTGCGGAAGTTCTGGAGATCTCAAGTCGCGTCACCGTTCTGCGCGACGGTAAGGTCGTTGGGGTGTTCCCGACCGCCGGAATGACCCAATCACGCCTCACCGAACTAATGACCGGCAAGACTTTCGACCAAACCGTGAGCACGAGAAACCTTAGTGGATCACCCGTCGTGTTGAAGATCGACCGATTGACCCGCGCAGGCGACTATGACGACGTTTCGCTGACAATACGGCGCGGTGAAACGCTTGGCCTGACCGGGCTACTCGGCGCCGGTCGCACAGAACTCGCGCTTTCGATTTTCGGCATGCTGCGCCCAGACCGCGGCAGCATCGCACTCAACGGGACGGTTCTTCATCTGAACTCCAACCGCGACGCAATCCGCGCGGGTATTGGATATCTCTCCGAAGACCGCTTGTCCCTTGGTCTCATACAAGCTCAGTCCATCGCCGACAACGCCGTTATCCCGGTGCTCGACAAGATCCTTGATCGAGGGCTGATCTCCTCGGAGAAGAAGGACGCGCTCGTCAATCATTGGATCGAGGAATTGGCGATAAAAGTCGGGCGGCAGACCGATGCGATTTCCACGCTCTCGGGCGGCAACCAGCAAAGGGTGGCCATCGCCAAATGGCTGGCGGTCGGCCTGAAACTGATCATTCTTGATTCGCCAACCGTGGGGGTGGACGTTGGCGCGCGGGCCGGCATCTTCGAGATTGTCGCCAAGCTCGCTGCCGAAGGCCTGGCGATTCTGCTGATATCCGATGAAGTGCCGGAGGTCTATTTCAACGCCGACCGCATCCTCCATATGGCCGCGGGCAAGATAGTCGCCGAATACGATCCGCACGCCATCCCGCTCGGCGACCTGGAAGCTGCCGTCTATGCGTAACCGCGGCAAGCTCTTCCGGGCTCATCCCACCGAGACATGGCTCGTTGTGGTTCTTCTCATCATGAGCGCAGGTCTCTCCGTTGCGAGCGACAAATTCTTCACCATTGCCAATCTCTTCAATCTGCTCAACACAAGCTCGACAAATCTGATCTTCGCGGTTGGGCTGCTGGTGGTGTTGATCGCTGGGGGCATCGACATCTCCTTCGCCGTGGCCGCGTCAGTGGTTCAATACGTTGTGGCGCTGGCTCTAGCCCAAATGGGAGGTGGTGATTGGTTCATCGGCCTCACCTTGGCGGCAATCGTCGGGATCGCCCTGGGTGCGGTGAACGCCGGCCTCATCTACTATTTCCAGATCATTTCAATCGTTGTCACCATCGCCACCTTCAATATTTTTTTCGGCCTTCTGATGTTCTTCACGCACGGTGTATCGATCTACAATCTGCCTGCATGGTGGACGCATCGCACTGTGCTTTTCGAGTTCCAACAGGCGAATGGCAATTGGGCCGAGCTAACACTGCCGGTTGCGATCATGGCGGTCTGCGTCGCCGCCACCTGGGGGCTTATCCGGTATACCACCACGGGACGGCAGCTATACGCTTTTGGCGATAACCCGGAGGGCGCCCGTCGCCTCGGTATCAACATCGCGGCGATGCACTTCATTGCCTTCGGCTGGCTTGGTTTGATGGCCGGGATCGCGGGACTTGTGCAGGTGCACTATTCCCAGGAAATCGTGCCCAACGCATTGGTGGGGCGCGAGCTGGACGTGCTGGCAGCTGTTGTCCTTGGCGGTGCCAGGCTGGGTGGCGGGCGCGGCACCGTGCTCGGTTGCATCCTTGGCGTGTTTCTTGTGTCGGTGACGCAAAACGGGCTGAACCTCCTCGGCATCTCTCCCTATGCTTTCAAGATGATCGTCGGGGCGATCATCTTGATTGCCATCACGCTGTCCAACGCGCCGCTCGGGCATATCCTCGCGGGCTTGCGGCAGAGGATGGGTACATGACGCAGCGCGTGCTCGAAACTGGAGCGCTACGGCACGGATTCTTGCGCCGTCTTGCCGGCACGTTGGGCGCCGAGAATATCGGACTTTTGCTGGCATTGATTTTGGTGATTGCATTCTTCGGATCTCTCTCGCCGCGATTCCTGTCCAAAGCTACCTTTGAATCGGTGGCCTTCCAGTTGCCTGAACTTGGACTGCTTACACTCGCGATGTTGATGCCGATCATCTCGGGCGGCATCAATCTCGCCGTGACGTTCACGGCCAATCTCTGCGGCCTCACGCTCGCCTGGGTTCTTCAGGCCAACGGAGGACCGGACGCAAGCATCTATGCCTTTCTACTCGGTTCCGTTCTTGCGGTCGGCGTTGGCACGGCAAGCGGCTTGGTCATGGGCCCGGTGATAGCCTATACCGGCGCGCACCCCATCCTCGTCTCGCTCTCGGTGATGATTTTCCTGCGCGGCCTTGGCGAGTTTCTGACCCGCGGCGCCGATATTTCGGGCTTTCCCGAATTCATCCAGCCCCTGGGCCACGGCAGCATCGTCGGCATTCCTGTCCCGCTGCTGATACTGCTCGGCGCAGTCATCGTCTGGCATGTCTTGATGACCCGAACCAGGCTTGGCTTTTCAAACTATATGGTCGGCTCCAACATCGAGGCGACGCGCTATTCCGGCATCTCGACGCGACGCGTGATCATTCTGATCTACGCGCTGTCTGGCGCCATGTGTGCGTTGGCCGGCATTATCATGATGGCACGATTCAATTCCGTCCGTGTCGGCCATGGCGAGTCCTATGTGCTGATTACGGTGCTTGCCTGCTTCTTGGGCGGGGTGAATCCGTTTGGCGGCTTCGGCAAGGTCGTTTCGGTCTTCCTAGCCCTCATCGTTTTGCAGTTGCTTTCTTCGGGACTGAATCTCTTGGGCGCCAGCCAGCACCTGGCCACAGCCATTTGGGGCATCATGCTGATCGGCGTCATGATCTTGCGGTGGGCTGCCGGGCAGCTCAATTTCATGAGGATAACACGATGAAGGGTTTTGGCGTTCATACGAGCATGTGGACGAGTGGTTGGTCCGTAGAGGGCGCCGAGCACACTGTAGCGGCGGTGAAAAAATACGATCTCGATTTCATTGAAATTTCGCTGGCCGATCCATTTTCTTGCGATGCCGATCACACCCGCAAGCTGCTGGCGGCAAATGGCATGCAGGCGGTGTGCTCGCTAGGGTTGCCCGAATATGCGTGGGCATCGCGCCACCCACAGGAGGCGATTGACTTTCTCAAGGTGGCTATCGACAAGACGGCCGACATCGGAGCCCAGGCGCTATGCGGCGTAATCTATGGCGGCATCGGCGAGCGTACTGGCGTGCCACCTACGCAGGACGAACTTGATAACATTGCAAAAGTGATGACGTCCGCCGCCGCGCAAGCCAAGTCTCGCGGCATCGAACTCGGTGTTGAAGCCGTGAACCGCTACGAGAACCACATCATCAACACCGCGGCTCAGGCGGTGGCACTAATCGAGAGAGTCGGCGCCGACAATATGTTCGTGCACCTTGATACCTATCACATGAACATAGAGGAGAAAGGTATGGGCAACGGTATTATCGTCGCCCGCGATTACCTCAAATATATCCACCTCTCCGAGTCTGATCGCGGCACCCCAGGCGAGGGCAATTGCAATTGGGATGAGACGTTCGCAACGCTGGCCGCGATCGGCTTCAAGGGCGGGCTCGCGATGGAGAGCTTCATCAACATGGATCCGCGTCTGGCGTTTGGCCTCAGCGTGTGGCGTCCGGTGGCCGAGAGTGAAGCGGTTGTAATGGGCAACGGTCTGCCGTTCTTGCGCAACAAGGCACGGCAGTACGGGCTGATCGCATAAGTTACATCGCCATGCGAGATCGAAACTCGGCACATCATGAGCCGACTGCATCGACATTGCGGCGACTGCCTTCGAAGCAGGAGCCGCTTGAGAGGCAATATTGCGGCGTTTTAGATCCCGGCCTTCGGCTGCCCCCCGGGCGCAAGCAGCCAACCGGTCGGCGATCGCAACTGCCGTGAACAACCTATTTCACCGGCTCGGGCATCACAGCCTACCTTCGGCGGTTGCGAGCCGGCCCCGCATCAATTCGCGGCGCTTTCGAAACTCTGTGTATTCCTGGTCGGCCAGTACCCCGATCAGGATCACCGATCCACTCACGGCAAAGTTGAGTGAGGAGGGAATGCCTAGAAGATTGACAAGGTTCTGAAGCACCTGCAGCAAGATCGTTCCAAGCACCACACCAATGATTGAGCCTTCCCCGCCCCGCAACGAGAACCCTCCAAGGACGGCGGCGGCGATCGCGTAGAGCTCGTAGAAATTGCCGTGCGAGCTTGGCAGGATCGAGCGTGTGTACATTGCGAGAAAGATGGATGACAGCGCCGTCAGCCCGGCGCAGATCACATAGGCGCAGATGATAACCCGGCCGGTACGGATTCCCGAAAACCGCGCGGCCTCTTCATTTTTGCCGACGGCGTAGAGGTATAGTCCGAAGGCGGTACGGTGCAGAACGACCAACATCACCGCCGCCAGGACAAGCAGGAAGACAAAAGAATGAGGAATGGGAATGGAGGTAGGCATTGTTGGTAAGAACCGAAACCAGATCGGTGCGACCGGTGGTGAGATATTCCAGATCCTCGAAGCGGGTTTCGTAGGGAAAGCCTGCCGTCGCATCTTGGTGTTGCCCTGCTGCTCGCCGGCATGAAGATCGCCCGCACCATCCTGCGTCAGCCGGCCCTGCAGGCGGTGATCGCCGAGGAGCTGTCGCTGGGCGGGGCCGCCGACCTTTCCGATCAGTCCATAACAGACCACATCCTCGAACACGCCAAAACGGTCTATCACCCCTGCGGCACCTGCCGGATGGGCAGCGATGACCAGGCGGTGGTCGACCCGCAATTGCGCGTGCGCGGCGTGCCGCGCCTACGCATCTGCGACGCCTCGATCATGCCGCGTCTCATCAGCGGCAAAACCAACGCGCCGGTGATCATGATCGCCGACCGCTGCGCCGATTTCATCCTCGGCAGCGCTTAGCGAAAAACGGGCAGCCGAGAGAAATCCAGGCTGTTTTGAGACGGTGTATCTGTCCAGCGCATGCAGCGACTTGTCGCGACCGAAACCGGACAGCTTGACTCCGCCGGGCGGCACGGTGATGTCGGCGCCGCCATACATTGCATAGGTCCTATCAAATCGAGACTGGGACAGCGATGCCAACGCGCTGCTGTTGGCCGCCAGAAAGCTGGTGCGGATACGCCTGGAGAAATTCAGGCGATGCAGGCAGCTTCACCAGACGCAGCAGTTCCAGCAGCATCCATGACGGCGCCGAAGTCGCGCCCGGCTTCCAGATCATCGCTGCGCCGGCCACACGCCCGGCCACTCGGTCTACCTCGCAAACTACGGCAAGGAACATCGCATGATTTCGGCCGACACGATGTATGTGCCAGCGCTGCTGGCGCCGCATCCGGAGTGGCAAGGCAGCTACGACCAGGACGGGCCGATGGCGATCACCACGCGGCACAAGCTGATCGATCGCGTGATTGCCGACAACATCCGGATCTCGGGCGGGGGCTCTCAGAGAGGTTCCTGCTATTGCTGCTGCAGGCCGGTGATCATGGCAATGATCTCGTTCTTATCGGTCTTCGCGGTCTCGCGAATTCCAATCTGCTTGCCACGCCTGAGAACACAGATGCGGTCGGAGAGCTTGAAGACCTGGTCGAGGCTGTGGCTGATGATCAGGATGCCGACATTGCGCTGCTTCAGCGACTGGACGATAGCCTCCACCCGGGCGGTTTCGGCAACGCCCAGCGCCGCCGTCGGCTCATCCAGCAGGATCAGCTTGCTTGCCCAATGCGTGGCGCGCGCGATCGCAACGCCCTGGCGCTGGCCGCCGGAGAGATCGCGGATAGTGGCGTGCGCGGAGGGGATGCGCACGTCCAGTTCCTTCACCAGTTTCTCGGTCTCGTCGATCATGCGGCGGCGGTCGAGCAAACCGAGGCGGTTCAGCGGCTCGCGGCCGAGGAACATGTTCATGTAGACCGTCTGCTGGTCGGCCAGCGCCAGGTCCTGGTAGACGACCTCGATGCCGTGCGCGCGCCCCATGGTGGCATTCGACATCGTCACCGGTTTTCCTTCGATGACGATGGTGCCGGACGAGGGCGGGTGGACCCCCGAGACGATCTTGACCAGCGTCGACTTTCCGGCGCCGTTGTCGCCGACGAGTGCAACGATCTCGCCCGGGAAAACCTCGAGCGAAAAACTCTCGATCGCGGTGATGCCGCCGAAATTCTTGCGAATGTCGTGCAGCTGAAGGATGGGCGCGCTCACCGTCATGTGTTTCTCCTAGACTGGCCAGGCATAGGGTTCACCGAAGCCGTTCTCGATGGTTTCCACTTTCGGATTGTCCGTCGAAATGCCCGACACGCCGACAATATGGGCGCGGGTGACGAAGGCCTGGCCACGGAAGCCGAACACGGCGCTGTCGCCAGGCTTCGGCGCGTTCGCGCCGGCGGCATCGATCATGGCGTAATAGTCGATCGCCGAGGGCGGCGGCACCTCGACGCTGCGCAGTGCCGAGCCTGCCGTTGTCGGTTCAGCCGAGACGATCGCCTTGACGTCGTAGTCGGGGAAGATCGGATCGATGTAGAAGCCGCCGCCAAGGCAATAGGCCTTGCCGCCGGAGAGATGCGAGACCTCGGCGAGATAGAGCACCGCCGGCAGCTCCGGCAAATCTTCCATGACATGCAGCGCGGTGGTGCCATGTAGTCCATTGCCGGGCTCGCACTGCGTCGCGCCGGCCTCGGCGAGTGCCGCCAGCATAACGCTCGACGTGGTGCCCGGCGCGTTGATCTCAATGTCCTTGCGGCCTGCCTTAGCCAGCGCTTCCGCAGCTTTCGCGAGCGTCGCCAGATTGGGGGTCGGCAGCACTTTTCGCGAAGCATGGTCGAACAGCAGAGCAGGGAAAGTGGTGATGCCGGCGAAACGGCCGCCTTCGACGGCATCCAGCCGGTCGGCGACATCGATAATGTCGGCGGCATTGAAACCGCCTTCATGGCCGCGATAGAAGATATCGCCTTCGGCGGCGATGCGGGCCAGCAGATGCTGCACATAGCCGGCCGCCTTGGCGCCTGTTGCCGCTTCCCCAGCCTTGGTATCATTGAACACGGTCCAGTAGTCCGGCTTGAAGGTTTTCGCCGCAGCCGCCGCTTCGAATTTTGCGACCTGCTGGAGATGGCCGAGATGGCCAAGCTTCATGCCTGCCTTGTGGGTGGCGCGGGCGCAAGCCATGTCGACGGCGACCGCGCGGTCAATGCCGCCGCGCATCACAGCCCGGCAGAACGACGAGGAGCGGCCGACCTGCTTGGTCATGGCGAAGATCTTCAGGCCGTTGCGGTTGGCCTCGCTCTTGAGAACCCGCGCATTGGCCTCAACCGTGTCGAGATCGAGCACATAAGCATTGGCCGGCAGCTTACCTTGCTGGTGCAACCGGATAGCTGATTCGATGAAGGCGGGGTTGCGGCGGCGCAAAATGTCGAGAAACATGGATGGCTTCCTTCAGCGGTTCTTTTCGCGCAGCGACACGGCGACTGCGGTCAGGATGATGAGGCCGCGCACGATCATCTGGTCGGAGACCGACAGGCCCATCAGGATCAGGCCGTTGTTGAGCATGCCCATCATCAACGAGCCGACCAGCGCGCCGACCACGGAGCCCTTGCCGCCATTGAGCAGCGTGCCGCCGACGATGACGGCGGCGATGACCGTCATCAGGTCGGTTTCGCCGAGAGTATATTTCGCCGCCTGCAGGCGACCGGCATAGAGCAAGCCGGCAAGACCGGCGAGCCCGCCGCTGATGGTCAGCACGGCGAGCCTGATCCTGGGCACGCTGATGCCCGATACGCTTGCGGCGCGGGCATTGTCGCCGGTCGCCAGCACATGCGCGCCGAAACGGGTTTCGCGGAACACCAGGTGGCCGATGGCCACGGCAATCACCGACCACCAGACGAGTGAGGGGACACCGAGCAGCGAGCCGGAACCGAAGAAGCCGGTGAACGCTTCGTTGGTCACCGAGATCGAGCGAAGGTCTGTCATCGAACGCGAAACGCCGGCGAACAGGCCGAGCGTCGCCAGCGTCACCAGGAAGGAGGGCAGCCTGACATACGCCACCAGCACGCCGTTGATGACGCCGATCAGCAGGCCGGCGCCGAGGCCGGCGACTATCCCTGCCGGCATGCCGTACGCGTTGATGGTGACGGCGGCTGCAAGGGCCGCCACCGCCACGATCGAGCCGATCGACAAATCTATTTCGCCGGCCGACATGACGAAGACCAGGCCGATGGCCATGATCGTCACCGGCGTCGTCTGCAACACGATGTTCGATAAGTTTCGGACGGTGAGGAAGCCGCTGTCCCTCAGCACAATGGCGAAGAACAGGAAGATCGCCAGGAAACCGAGGTAGACGACATATTGCTGCAGATTGAAGCGGCTGGCGAAGCTGCTACCGGCGCTGGTGTTGGCACTGGACATTTTATTCCTCCGGTGGTGAGCGCTTCGCCTCGAGCCTATTTCACCGCGTCCGCGATAGCCGCCGGTACGTCCCTGTTGAGGGACTTCTTCCAACCGTCCTTCACCGTGTCCTTGGTGACGGCGATGGAATCTACGGCATAGAATGGTTCGGCCTTCTTGCCGACCAGAGAACCTGCCGAGGCGCGCGCCAGCGTCACGCCAATGCTGTAGGCCTCGTCGGCGACGAGGGCCGCGATGTTGCCGCCCTTGACCATGTCGAGCGCGGCAGGCTCATTGAGGTCGAGCGTGACAATCTTGGTGTGCGTGTTGCCGGCACCGCGCAAGGCCGAAAGCACGCTCAGCGCCGGTTCGGCCCAGGTGACATAGATGCCGTCCAGGTCCGGATGCTGGGTGATCATCGCCTGGGCGATGTCTTCGCTGCGCGCCGGGTCGGCCATGCCGGCCTCGGCCTCGATCTTCATATCGGGATAGTCCTGCTCGATGGTCTTCTTGAAGGCCTGGTCGCGCTGGTTGGTGACGTAGAAGTCGGCATCGTGGAAGATGTAGCCGACCTTGCCTTTCTTGCCGAGCGCCTCGGCCATGGCGATGCCGGCCTTGTTGCCCATCTGAAAGAGATCGTCGGAGACGATGGTGACATAGTCCCTGCCCTGCTTGTAGCCGGCCGGGGAATTGTCGACGAAGCCGAGCTTGACGCCGGCCTGTCGTGCCGGATCGTAGACCGAAGCTGCAGTCGCCGGATCGACGGGAAGCGACAGGATGATCGACGGCTTTTTGGCCATCACCGTCTCGATATCGGCCTTCTGTCGCGCGGCGTCGAAACCGGCATCGGTCTGCGCCACCACCTCGATGCCGAGGCGCTTGAATTCGTCATGGGCGCCGGCATTGACGGCGTTGGTGTATTCGCTCATCTCGTGCCAGACGAGGGCGGCGGTGAACTTGCCGTCCTTGATCTGCTGCTCTTCGGCTGGCGTCAGCGTAAGACTGCTCGCCGGCACCGGCTTTTCACCATTCGGTCCTGTGGTGACGCCTTCGGCGGCGAAGGCGTGCATGGCTAGCAGGCTCGCCACCGTCGTTATGATTGCAGATGCTATGCGCATGTCCCGATTCCCCTTTTTGTTGTCGAAGAAAAGCTCCGGTGCGGCGGGCCGCGCCGGAGCGAGAGCCTTACTTGAACGCGTCGAGCACCGGCTGCGGCGCGTCGCGGTTGAGCGAGTCCTTCCAGCCCTGCGCGACATTCTCCTTGGTGACGGTCAGGGCCGGGGCGACGACGAAGGCTGGTGTCGGCTGGCCAAGCAGCGACTTCATGCCGGAAGCAGCCATGGCGCGGCCGAGTTCATAGGCCTTGTCGGCGACGAGGGCTGCGACATTGCCGCCCTTGACCATGTCGAGCGCGACCGGCTCGGCGAGGTCGAGCGTGACGATCTTGGTCCTGGCGTTGCCGGCGCCGCGTAGCGCCGACAGCACGCCGTCGGCCGGCTCGGCCCAGGTCACGTAGATGCCGTCGAGATCGGGATGTTGCAAAAGCATCGCGTTGGCCAGTTCCTCGGCGCGGGCCGGGTCGGATATGCCCTGTTCGGCGACGATCTTGATGTCGGGATAGACCTTCTCGATGGTGGTCTTGAAGGCTTGGTCGCGCTGGTTGGTGACGTAGTAGGCAGCGTCGTGGAAAATGTAGCCGACCTTGCCCTTGCCGCCGATCGCCTTGGCCATCGCGTCCGCAGCCTGCTTGCCCATCTGGAATAGATCGTCAGTCACGATCGAAGCGTAGTCGGTGCCCTGCTTGTAGTCCTTGGGCAAGTTGGACAGGAACACCAGCTTGGTGCCGTCCTTGACCGCCTGGCGGAAGGCTTCTGCCGAGGTGACCGGGTCGAGCGGCAGCGCCAAGATGACGTTGGGCTTGGCGGCCAACGCCGTCTCGATGTCGCTGCGCTGGCGGGCGGAGTCGAACTGGGCATCCGTTTTGACCGCAATGGTGATACCGGCGCGGGCGAATTCGTCGGTGGCGCCGGCGGTTACCGCATTGGTGAAATCGGACGAGGTGTGCCAGAGCAAGGCAGCCTTGTAGCCCTTGTCCTTGAGCGCGGCGATGTCGGCATCGCTTAGGATCACCTCGGCGCTCGGCGTGGCGCTCTCGCCCTGCGGGCCGACCGTCTGTGCGAAAGCTGGGTTGGCGGCAAGCATCAATCCGCCGGCAAAGGCGGCGGCGATCAGTGTCTTCATCGGCATGTCAGTTCTCCCATTTTGCTTCGTTGGTGGTTCAGTCGGCCACGCCGCAATAGCGGGCCATGAAGGCGGCGAAGCCGACTATGCCGGCGAAATATTCCTCGACATCCACGTGCTCCTCGAATGTGTGGCAATTCCTGATGTCGCCGGGCGCGCAATAGACGGCAGGAATACCGAGCTGATTGATGATGAAGGGGGACTCCGACCAGAACGGTGCGCCCTCGATGACGCCGCGTCCGCTCATTGCGCCGGCCATCGCGTCGGACAGCATGGCGACTTCCGCCCGCGTTTCGCCGATCTCGGCAGCGGTGCCGCCCAGCCTGTGGTCGCGGCCGGCGGGGTAGGCGAACTCTACCGAAATATCCGGATCGGTGATCGCGCCGCGCACGGCAGCCTCGATCTCGGCGGCGGCGGTGTCGAGGTCTTCGCCAGGCAACAGCTTACGGATCAGCGAGAGCGTGCAGCGCTCGGGAACGGCAATGTAGCCGCCGCCGGCAAGCCCGGTGATAAGCAGGAAGCCGCGCCCGACCAGTTTGTGCTCGGCGCGCGCGGCGACCTCATCCGAATGCTTCCAAAGCGCCGTCATCGCGGCATGGCTTGCACGGAGCGCATCCTTGCCGAGTTCTGGCACACCGAAATAGGCGGATTTGCCGGTAATCGAGATATCGGTGATGAAGAAGCCGATCTGCGCCGCATAAACGGCCAGGCGGGTCGGCTCGACATAGACGCTGAAATCGGGTGCTGTGACCTCGCCGGTCTCGATGCGTCCGACGAAGTGCTTGATCCCGGCGGAAATGCCGGTGCCGGGCTGGCCGCTCTCCTCGTCGCCGATGAAAGCGAAGGCGACGTCGCCCTTGAGGCGAACGCCTGCCTTGTCGAGTAGCGCGAGTGCCGCCAGCGAAGCAGTGATGCCGGCCTTGAGGTCGCCTGAGCCGCGGCCCCAGACAGCACCATCAATGATCGGGGCGGCGAACGGATCCTCACGCTCGGTGCCTGCCCAATGCTCGCGCCAGCCGTCGACATGGACGGTGTCGGTATGGCCCATGAACAGCAGGCGCTTTCCCTGGTCGGCCCCCTTGCGCTCGCCCCAGATGTTGGGCCGCCCGGGAAGAAATTCCGTCCTGGTCAGGCCGCTGAGGTCAAGGTCGCGCATCCTGGCTTCTAGGAAGTCGACGAAGTTGGCTTCGTTGCCGGTGATGCTCTCTCGGCCGATGGCGCGGCGAAACAGCGTTAGTGCGTCGTCGCGGTCGAGCGCTGCCTGCAGGCGGGCGGTAATATCGTGAGTCATATCGCGGCCTCCTTCAGGGCGGCGGCCTGGGCAGGCGGCAGCGAAATCCGGCCATCAGGCGCGTCGACGCCGAACAGCGTGTTGTGCAACTGGCCAAGGCCGATTGCCGCCGCGCCAATGAGGGCTGCGCGTGCGCCGAGTTCGCTCGCCTCGACCCTGACCGGATAGGGGAAGCATAGCGGCAGAAGCGCCTGCACCCTGGACAGGATTTCGGGCCGCAACCCAATCGAGCCGCCGAGGATAAACTTTTCTGGATTGGCGATTGCCGCGATTGCCGCAACGCCTTGCGCCAGATGGCGGGCAGTTTCGTCGAGCACGGTGAGCGCGTCCTTGTCGCCAAGCGCGGCATTCTCGAATATTGCCGGCACCGAGACCTGCCTGCCGGTGAGAGCGTGGTAGCGATCGGTCATGGCGTGGGTGGCCACCGCGCGTTCGAATGCGCCGGTGCGCAGTGATTCCTCGGTGAAGGGATCGGCCCCGATCGGCATGAAACCGATCTCGCCGGCGGCGTGCCCAGCACCCCGCACCAGATGGCCGCCCAGCATCAGCCCGCTGCCGATGCCGGTGCCGAGCGCGATGTAGGCGAGATTGTCGATGCCCTGGCCTTGGCCGAGCCAGTTCTCGCCAAGCACCGCGAGATTGACGTCGTTCTCGATCATCACCGCGACGCCGAGCGCTTCTTCGAAGGCATCCAGCACATTCATTGTGTCGAAGCCGGCAATGTTCGGCGCCATTAAAATGCGGCCGGTGGCCGGGTCAGGAGCGCCAGGCGCGCCGATGACGGCCAGGCGTATCTTCTTGCGCGCGACGTGCTGTCTGGCCGCGGCATCGAAGGCCAGCGCTGCAATCTGATCGACGACGAACTGGCCGCCGCGCGGGTCGGTCGGTGTGGCGGCTTCGGCAAAGATCTGGCAGGCAAGGTCCGTCAGCGCGACCCGCACCTTGGTGCCGCCAAGGTCGACGGCGATGATATAGGCTGCGTCGTGGACCAGTTCGTAGGTGACGGCGGTGCGCCCGACATGGCCGCTGGTGCGGCCGGTTTCCTGGACCCAGCCCTCCTGCTCGAGCCCGCGCATGATTTCGGAGATGGTCTGCTTCGACAGGCCCGTCAGCTTGGCGATTGAGGCGCGGGAGATCGGCCCGCCCTGGACGATCGCTTCCATCACGGAGCGCTGTGAGAACTGACGGGATATGCGCGGCAGGTCAGTCACATTGAACTCCCGTTAATTCGTTCTATGACCGAACTTATTATTCGGAACTGGACCTGTCAATGTATGTTCGCGAGCGGCCGTTTTTGCGCACGCGAACATTGATCCGGAGGCAGGATTCAGGCGCGGTGCTGCCGTTCGGCAGAAGATAAATGCGGTCAGGGAGTGGCTGGATCAGCTTCTTGAATCAATTGGGCGAACAGCTTCGCAGCGCATTGACAAATAACGATCATGCTAGTCTCTGAGGGGCACTGTTTTCTACAGGAGATCAATACAGCGGATGGTTCGCCGGTCCATATCTCTCGTATTCTCTCGTATGGGTCTGTCGAACCATGGGACGATGAACGAGACCAACTATTGGCTTCGAGAATATCGGTGATGTACCGCGGGTCTGCGTCCCAGTGAATGGCTCAAATGGGGCCGGCAGCGGAACGTCCGTTTGCAGTTTGCAAACGTGGATAACTACCATACCGCCTTAACTCGCAAAGACCCGTTTGACGCCAACTGGGCTGGCCCGAAGCCGACCTCTCCGTCCAGCATAGTCCGATCATATTCGGCGCAAGCTGCTCGCTTGAACCGTGGGATAGAATTCCGCCAATCTCGACCCGCCTATGCCTGGGTGGCCCCTGCTCACAATCACGAGCGTAGCGCCATCTTTCCGAATGGCCGGGTGAGGCTGGAGAAATCGCCGCTGAACCTTCTCGACCAGCCATTCTCCGGCTTTGGCAAAAAGCCGGTTCGAAGGCTTTTCCGCCATGTGCCGTTGCCTTTCGCAACGAACGGTCAACCGACTGTGAATAGCACTTGCAGGCACGTGGTTGACAGGCGCCCACCGAACTTGACAAGCAGTCTTGCAGGAACTGCGTCGAGCACTGAACGTTTGACCAAGCGCGGGCATCTCCGCCTTGGCTAAGGACCATCAATGTTCACGTTCATGTTTGCCACCGGCATCGAGAACAGCACCCCCACCATTCGACAAGGCCGGGAGCGCGTCGACGAAATGGAAAAATGCCGCTTCTACGAACGATGGCGCACCGACTTCGAACTGGTCCAGGATCTCGGGGTGCATTTCCTCCGCTACGGACCTCCCATCCACAAAACATGGCTGGGTGACGGACGTTATGATTGGGCATTCGCCGATGAGACCTTCGCGGACCTGAAGGCGAAAGACATTCTTCCGATCGTCGACCTTTGCCATTTTGGCGTGCCGGACTGGATTGGCAACTTCCAGAACCCGGACTTTCCGACACTATTCGAGCACTACGCCAGGGATTTCGCGATGCGCTATCCGTGGATCCAGCTCTTCACCCCAATAAATGAGATGTTCATCTGCGCCACCTTTTCGGCCCGCTGGGGATGGTGGAACGAACAACTGAGCAGCGACACTGCTTTCGTCACCGCCCTCAAGCACATCGTGAAGGCGAACGTGCTTGCCATGCGGGCGATTCTCGAGGTGCGGCCGGACGCCATCTTCATTCAGAGCGAATCCTCGGAATACTTCCACGCCGATTCTCCCGAGGCGGTCGGCAGAGCGGAACGGTTCAACAGCGAGCGTTTCCTGTCGCTTGACCTCAACTACGGTCATGACGTCGACGCGCACACCTATCGCTATCTTCTCGAAAACGGGATGACGGCCGAAGAATACAGTTTCTTCCTGGAAAGCCATCTGCGCAGGCATTGCGTGATGGGCACCGACTATTACCAGACCAACGAACATCGGGTTTGGGCAGACGGAACGACGTCCGGGTCCGGCGAGGTGTTTGGCTATGACGAGATCACGCGGCAGTACTTCAACCGCTACCGGCTTCCCGTAATGCATACGGAGACCAACATCAGCGAAGGCCCCAATGGAGACGAGGCCGTCTATTGGCTGTGGAAAGAGTGGGCCAACGTGCTGCGGATCCGCAACGATGGCATCCCCATCGTAGGCTTCACCTGGTACTCGCTGACGGATCAGGTGGACTGGGACAGTGCGCTTCGGGAGAACAACGGACGGATCAATCCGCTCGGCCTCTATGACCTCGACCGAAATCCGAGGGCGGTGGGGCGCGCTTTCAAGGCGCTGATCGCGAACTGGAACAAGCTGTTGGCCACACAAAGTGTCTGCCTTGCTTTGCCGGTCTTTCTTCCCTCACAGCAAGACGATGCCATTGTTCGCGCGCAACAGGATTATGCGCGCAGCCTGCTGAGCGTGGATCGGGTCGCTGAAGGCTGGACTGAACCACTTGCTGCTCCCCAGAAAGAGGTCGAACCCGATGCGCCTGGATAACAAGACTGCATTGTAACCGGTGCTGCAAGCGGCATTGGACTGGCCATCGCCATGCGGTTGGGCACCGAAGGTGCACGGGTGAGCCGACGTGGGTGGAGGCAAGGTCGAGAAGGCGCGCATCGGTTCAACAAGGGGCGCGCCGGGGAGGCCGCTATCACGGTGCTGTCGACTTGCGCTCACGCGTTCGGCAGGTTGGTGATAATCGTCAACAACGCGCCGGCCTGATAATCTTTAACCATTGAGGCATTCACTAGCGCGGTCTGGCTGAAGGTGCTGAGCGTCGACCTGCTGGGCGCAATTTATTTCGCCCGAAAGGCATTCGCTCATATGACATCTGGCGGCGTCATCGTAAACGTATTGAGTGTGCGCGGTCGAGACGAGCTCCGCATGTCAAGCTATACGCTGCGGCAAAGGCCACCCTCCTGTCTCTAACCGAGACGCGACGGATATTGCACCTTGGCCGACTGGGCATGACTCCGGACGATTACCGAACCAAATGGAACCTGCCTCGCAATTACCCGATGGTGGCACCCAACCATTCGGGAAGCGCTCTGCATATCGCCTATAACACCCCAGTGGGCGGACAGCTCTCGCCTGAGGCGTCAGTCGTCCTTGAGGCGCTCCGGCATCGTATTGGAGACCCAAGGCTGGTGCACAAGGATCATGACATTGAATTCCACTCTTTACAGGAACAAGTGCCTTTCCTCGGGATTAGGATTCGACGCCGCAACGGCGTCGAACCCCAAAGGAGACTCACATGAAACGTAAGATTTTGACAGCTACAGCGATCTCTCTCTGTCTCGCCACCGCGGCCTTGGCGCAGTCGTCGGGAACATCCAGCGGCACGAACGGAACGTCCGGCTCATCGGCCGGGTCGGGTATGAGCTCTACGTCCGGCTCCGGCCAAAGCGGTATCCCGAGCGGCTGGGACAGCAAGCTCTCCGGCTCATTCTTCAGCGACGCCAATTCGGGAAGACTTCTGTCGCAGGATGAGATCCGCAAGAACTGGTCGTCCCTGAGCTCTGAACAGCAGGCACAGGTTCGCTCCGACTGCTCGAGAATGACGGCCAGTAACGGCACTGGCTCTGGCACAATGACCGGCACGTCAGGTAGCTCGGCTTCGACCGGCAGTGATACAACGGCGAGTATCGGCACCGGCTCTGGCACAGCCACCGGCACTTCAGGCAGCTCTGGTTCGACCGGCAGTAACACCACGGCCAGCAACAGCACTGGTTCGGGTACAACCACCGGCACGTCGGGATCCTCGAATACAGCTGGCGATACGACCGCCAGCACCAGCACGGGTTCGGGCGCGAACTCGGCTGCTCAAATGGCTTCGATGCGGCAACTCTGCACTCAGGTTCAAGGGATGTGAGTGAATGCGGCGCTCCGGGCCGGCTTGGCCGGAATAAGAAGAGGCCTTGAAGGCCCGGGCATCGCTTTGGTTTGGTAGCCATTTCGGCGCTGAAGTCGGCCGGAGATCGGGGTGACAACTCGGCGCTTGTCGCGCTGCCTTTCTATCGCCGGCGACCGTCCCTCGCCAATAGCGCGCTTCGCGTCGAGACACTTCTCCCGGCTGAGGCAAGCGAGATTCCGTCCCGTCCATACCTGCCAAGATAGACCGTCTCGGGGCCTCCGTTGAGCCTGTAATCCAGCCGAAAGGAGATCGCGCCACTAGGCATGACGCGAACATACATGCCGTCGCGGTCCGCAATCTTGTAGAATTTCTCTTTTGGTTCAGGGCTTTAAGGGCGACGTCCGTCAGCATTCCCCGCTACCTCCTGAAAAGTACCGTCAGTACAATTTCGAGGCTCTTCGGCAGAAATTTTGTTTTATCTTCAATTCCTTAAGGCATAAAAAAATACCGTCAGAGCCTCATTGGATCTGACGGTACTTCGAAAAATCTGAGCTACCAATATGCGGAAGGTCCGTCAGCCGGTCCGTCAATCCAATCTCTGCGCACCGATTGTCGCCGAATGGGTTTATATGTGTTGTCAAATAGTTATGGCGTACAATGGCGTGTTTTCGGCGGCGTTTGAGTGGGCCTGAATCATTCCCACTCGATGGTGCCTGGCGGCTTTGACGTCACGTCGTAGACGACGCGGTTGATGCCGCGGACTTCGTTGATGATGCGGGTGGCCGCCGCGCCGAGGAAAGCCATGTCGTAGTGGTAGAAGTCGGCGGTCATGCCGTCGACGGACGTCACGGCGCGCAGGGCGCAGACGAATTCGTAGGTGCGGCCGTCGCCCATCACACCGACGGTCTGCACCGGAAGCAGCACGGCGAAAGCCTGCCAGATGGCGTCGTAGAGGCCGGCCTTGCGGATCTCGTCGAGATAGATGGCGTCGGCCTCGCGCAGGATTTCGAGCTTTTCGCGGGTGATACCGCCGGGGCAGCGGATGGCAAGGCCTGGTCCGGGGAACGGATGGCGGCCAATAAAACTTTCGGGCAGGCCGAGTTCCTTGCCCAGTGCCCTCACCTCGTCCTTGAACAGTTCGCGCAGCGGCTCGACCAGCTGCATGTTCATGCGCGCCGGCAGGCCGCCGACATTGTGGTGCGACTTGATGGTCACCGACGGGCCGCCGGTGAAGGAGACGCTCTCGATGACGTCGGGATAGAGCGTGCCTTGCGCCAGGAAATCGGCGCCGCCGAGTTTCTTGGCCTCTTCCTCGAACACTTCGATGAACAGCCGGCCGATGGTCTTGCGCTTCTTCTCGGGGTCGGACTCGCCTTCCAGCGCCGAGATGAATTTTTCCGACGCGTCGACCAGGATCAGCGGCAGATTGTAGTGCTGGCGGAACATCGCCACGACGCCGGCCGCCTCGTCCTTGCGCATAAGGCCATGGTCGACAAGAATGCAGGTCAGCTGGTCGCCTACCGCTTCGTGGATCAGCAAGGCAGCGACCGATGAATCCACGCCGCCCGACAGCGCGCAGATCACCTTGCCCCTGCCGACCTGTTTGCGAATGGTCTCGACCGCGTGCTCACGATAGGCGCGCATCGTCCAGTCGCCTTCGATGCCGGCGATGTTGTGCACGAAGTTTCTCAGCAGCCTGGCGCCATCCGGCGTATGCACCACTTCGGGGTGGAACATGATGCCGTACATCTTGCGCGCGACATTGCCGAAGATGGCGAAGGGCGAGCCTTCCGACTTGCCGAAGACTTCGAACCCCTTGGGCAGCGAGATGACGCGGTCGCCATGGCTCATCCACACCTGGTGACGCTGGCCGGGCGCCCACAGGCCCTCGAACAGCGGGCTGTCCTTTTCGATCTCGACGAAGGCGCGGCCGAATTCGCGATGGTTCGAGCTTTCGGCGACGCCGCCCATCTGCACGCACATGGCCATCTGGCCGTAGCAGATACCGAGCACCGGCACGCCGGCATCGAAGACGATCTGCGGAGCGCGCGGGCTGCCGATGTCCGATGTCGAGGCGGGACCGCCCGACAGGATCACGGCTTTTGGATTGATACGCTTGAAGGCAGCTTCGGCCGATTGAAACGGCACGATCTCGGAAAACACGCCGGCCTCGCGGATGCGGCGGGCGATGAGCTGCGTAAACTGACTGCCGAAATCGACAATCAGGACTGTATCGGGATGATTGGCTGTCGTCATGGCGAGCCTTTAGAGAAAGAAACGAGTCGGCGCAATGGGGTGCGTAGCCCGACTTTCAGAGCGCTGCCGGCTCTTGCCCAGGCTGCTCCTTGTGTAGCGTGCCGGAGCCGATGGCCTGTTCGAGGCGCACGACCGCATCCGCCAGCTTCTCGTCGATGACATGCAGATATTCGGTCCAGTCTCCAACGTGGCGCAGATCGGCTGCACCGTCTGAAATGCCGCGCAGGCCGATAAGCGGGATATCGAACAACTGGCAGGCGCGCAGGCAGGCGAAGGTTTCCATGTCGACCATATCGGCGGCGATGGCGTCGTAGGCGGCGCCGGTGATGATGGCGCCGCCGGTCGACAGGCTGGCTTCTTTCATGCCCGGTATCCTGAATGATAGCGGGACGGTCACCGGCAGGTCGAGGAACGGCGTCGCGCCTTTTTCGAAGCCTAGCGGCGAAGCGTCGATGTCGCGATAGCTGACCGAGACCGCCTGGTAGATTTCCGTCTGCTCTAGTGTGCGGCTGCCGGCGGAGCCGAGCGAGACGACGAGATCGGGCAACGCCTTCTCGGATTTCAGCCATGACAGTTCGGCGCCGAGCCGCACACCTGCCTCTACCGGGCCGACGCCCGTCATCAGCGGCGTGAACAGTTTTTGCAGATGCGGACCGTACTCGGCCTGCGCCGCCATGACGAAGAGGACGTCCTTGCCACCAATTCGCGTAATTTTGGCCATCAGCCTGCTATCCCGTCACGGCCAACCACCGTCATCATCGTGCCGGTCATGGTCGCGATCAGCTTGGCCTCGCCATCGGCGGCAAAGGCGTAGGCCTGGCCGTCGGCGACGATGATGGTGCGGCCGGGCTTGGTCACCGAGCCGCGGAACAGGAAGCGTTCGCCCCGGCCGGGCGCCAGGAGGTTGACCTTGAACTCGATGGTCAGCACGCCGGAATTTTCCGGCATCAGCGAGAACGCGGCGTAGCCGCAAGCCGAGTCCAGTGCGGTCGAAATCACGCCGGCATGCAGGAAACCATGCTGCTGCGTGAGTGCGGCCGAATAGGGCATTTCGATCTCGATGATGCCCGGCGTCACAAGCGTCAGTTCGGCGCCGATGGTCGCCATCGCCTGCTGGCGCGCGAACGACGCCCTGACGCGGTCCTCATAATCGGGTGCGGGTACGATCTTTGCTGCCATGGCCATCGCCCTGATTTATCTGCAAAGCTTATCGCAGACGCCTGAACGCCACGCAAATGCTTTTGCTGCACTGCAGCAAAGCACTCAGTTCAACAGGAGCAGCGACGCGTTGAGCAAGGTGGCGAAGGCTACCCACGCGGCATAGGGCGCAAACAGCCAGCCGGAAACCCGGTCGCGGTTCCACACCGTGGCTATGAACAGCGCAATGCTGGCGAGAAGAGCCAGGATCACGACCAGTGCCGGCCCCATCTGTTTGGCGCCGAAGAAAGTCGGCGACCACGCGAAGTTCAGAACAAGCTGGAGGGCCCAGATCTTCATCGCGGCGGCTGCTCGTTCCCGCTCCCATGTCCGCCAGCCGGCCACGGCGATCAGCACATAGAGGAGCGTCCAGGCCGGCGCGAAGACCCAGTTGGGCGGGTTGAAGGGCGGCTTGGCGAGCGAGGCATACCATTCACCCGGCAGCGTCGCATAGCCGATCAACAGGCCGCCGCCGAGCACCAGAAGGAGGAAAAGCAGAAGCGACACATATCTTTGCAAGAATTCTACCCCGTCTGGCGGCCGACGCCGCGCATCTGCAACTGGCGCTATGTCAGCCTGTCAATCGCAGCGTCAATTCGCCCGACGCAGCGCACAGAAATGGAACCCGTCGGTGCCGCTCAGAGCCGGCGACAGCGAGATATCGCTTGTCTTGCCGATCCGGGCGGCCGCTGCGTGACCGGGGAAGCTGGCATCCCAGAGCGCGCGATGATCGACCGGGACGAAGCCCTTGTGCCGTTCGCGAAAGGCGGCGACCTGCTCGCCATTCTCCTCGTCGAACACCGAACAGGTGATGTAGACCAGCAGGCCGCCCGGTTTGACATAGGCATTCGCCGCATCAAGGATCGCCGACTGCTCGCCCTTGCGGGCATCGAGCTGTCTTTGCGTCAGCCGCCATTTGGCGTCTGGACGGCGCCGCCAGGTGCCGCTGCCGGTGCAGGGCGCATCGACCAGCACGATGTCCATGTGGCCTGCGAGGGGGCTGAGCTCAGCCGGCTTGGTGACAACCTGGACGTTGCGGTTTTCCGAACGGCGGATGCGGTCGAAGATCGGCGCCAGCCGCGCCTTTTCGGCATCATGGGCGAAGACCTGGCCTTTGTTGGCCATCGCCGCAGATAGCGCCAGCGTCTTGCCGCCGGCGCCGGCGCAGAAATCGAGCACCTGCATCCCGGCTTGCGCGCCGGCAAGGGTTGCAACGATCTGCGAACCCTCGTCCTGAACCTCGAACCAGCCCTTTTGGAAAGCCGGCTCGGCCTGTACGTTGGGGTGCCGGCCGTCGCCGCCGATGGGCGGGATGCGAATGCCTTGCGGCGCAATAGCAGCCGGTTTGGCGCCGGTGTCGGCGAGTTCCGCCAGCACTTTGGCGCGGTCGGACTGCAGCGTGTTGACCCTGATGTCGAGCGGCGGGCGGGTCGCCAAAGCCGCCCCTTCCGCAACCCAGTCTGCGCCAAAGGCTCGTTCGAACAACGGCGCGCACCAGTCGGGTACGTCCGCCCGCACCGCCTCCGGCGCGTCTTCAGGCCGGCGCTCGGCCAGCGCCTGCAACTCGGCGGCGCTGAGCAACGGTGGCGCGAACTTGTCGCCCTCGAGCGCATCGTTGAGCGACTGCGGCGTCTGGCCCCATTCGATGAGCAGCGCGCCGAAGCCGATGGCGCGGGGCGTGTCTTCACCCAAAAGCCAGCCGGCGGAACGTTTGTGGCGCAGCGCGTCGTAGACGATGTTGCCGATCGCCGCGCGGTCGCCGCCGCCCGCAAAGCGATGCGACAGGCCCCAATCTTTCAGCGCATCGGCCACCGGCCGGTGGCGCCGGCCAATGTCGTCCAGCACTTCAATGGCTGCCGCCAGCCGTCCGCCCAGTCGCATTCGTCATTCCATCTATCGAGCACAGTATCTTTCGGCCTGCTCTTAGAGCGTTTCTCGTCGAGATTGAACCCCGCTTGAATTTCGCGGCGACGAGGCCTTCCGCTCGCGGCCGACGATTTTCCCCGCCGGCAAATGTCTGCACGCCGGCGATAACAAATCTCAAATATATGCAAGGTCTCTAATGTTGGTAACTGGCCGCCGTAAGCACGATCTGTGGCGCAATTGCTCTACTTTCCAAGCTTTTGCGTTGGGAATACTCTTTGCGCCATGATTCGCGGCGCGGAAAAGCGGACCGACGGATCGATGCGAGGAGAGGGCAATGAAAACGTATCTTGCGGAAGTTCTAGGGACATTTCTATTGGTGTTTATCGGCACGGCGTCGGTGGCGACGGGTGGCTTTCTCGCCGACTTGCCGCTGGGCCAGGAAGCCATCGGCCTGGCGTTCGGCATCGGCCTGATTGCGGCGGCTTACGCGGTGGGTCCCATCTCAGGCGCACATCTCAACCCGGCCGTCACGCTCGGCGTCTTCCTTGCCGGCCGGCTGCCGGCCAAGGGTGTGATTCCTTACTGGATCGCGCAGATCATCGGCGCCATTCTGGCCTCGCTGGCGCTGTGGATCATCGTCTCCGGCCAGACCGGCGGGCACACCACCGGTTTCGGCGCCAATGGCTGGGACGTGGCGAAATGGGGGACGAGTTCGGCCTTCCTATGGGAGCTGATCGGCACCTTCACCTTCGTCACCGTCATCCTCGGCGTCACCGCCGAGAAGCACTCGACGGCGTTCGCCGGCCTGGTCATCGGCCTGACGCTGGCCGGACTGCACTTCGCAATGATCCCGGTGACCGGCACCTCGCTCAATCCGGCGCGTTCGATCGGCCCGGCGCTGTTTACCGGCGGCGCAGCCCTCAGCCAGCTCTGGCTGTTCATCGTTGCGCCGCTGATCGGCGGCGCAATCGCTGGCGTCGTCGCCAAGGCACGCATCTTCGAAAAGGACTGATTTCGAAGCCTGCGAAAACGAAGGGCGCGGGCCTCGGCCCACGCCCTTCGTTTGGGAGGTTGTATCAGGGAGCGATGTCGAAACGGTCGGCGTTCATCACCTTGGTCCACGCCTTGACGAAATCGCCAACGAATTTCCGCCCGGCATCCGCCGACCCGTAGACCTCGGCCAGCGCGCGCAGCTGCGCATGCGAGCCGAAGATCAGGTCGGCGCGTGTGGCGGTCCACCTGACTGCCCTGGTCTTGCGGTCGCGTGCTTCGTAGACCTCATGCGAGCCGGGCTCGGAGGCCGGATCCCAGATGGTGCTCATCGAGAGCAGGTTGACGAAGAAGTCGTTCGTCAGCGTGCCCGGCCTGTCGGTCAACACACCATGCTTCGAGCCGCCGGTGTTGGCGCCGAGCACGCGCAGGCCACCAACCAGCACCGTCATCTCCGGCGCCGTCAGGTTGAGCAGTTGCGCCCGGTCGACCAGCATGGCTTCGACCGACATCGGCGGTTTGCCCCTGACATAGTTGCGGAAGCCGTCAATTTTCGGCTCGAGCGCCGCAAAGGAATGGACGTCGGTCTGCGCCTGCGAGGCGTCGGTGCGGCCGGGCGTGAAGGGGACCTTCACCGCATTGCCGCCATCCGTTGCGGCTTTCTCGACCGCGGCGACGCCGCCGAGCACGATGAGGTCGGCCAGCGAGACCTTCTTGCCGCTTGCGTTGAACTCGTTCTGGATGGCTTTGAGCTCCGCCAGCACGGTGGCCAGTTCGACAGGCTGGTTGACCTCCCAGTCCTTCTGCGGCGCCAGGCGAATGCGCGCGCCATTGGCGCCGCCGCGCTTGTCGGAGTTGCGGAAGGTCGAGGCCGAGGCCCAGGCGGTCGAGACCAATTGCGAAACGCTGAGGCCCGAAGCCAGGATCTTGGCCTTCAGCAATGCAATGTCCTGGTCGCTGACCAGCTCATGGTCGACGGCCGGAACCGGATCCTGCCAGATCAGCTCTTCCTTCGGCACCAACGGGCCGAGATACCGCACGACCGGCCCCATGTCGCGATGGGTGAGCTTGTACCAGGCACGGGCGAAGGCATCGGCGAACTGCTCCGGATGCTCATGGAAGCGGCGCGAGATCTTCTCATAGGCCGGGTCGGCCCGCAGCGCGAGGTCGGTGGTCAGCATTGCCGGCGCATGACGCTTCGAGGGATTGTGCGCGTCCGGCACCGTAACCGCGCCAGAGCCGCCCTTCGGCGTCCACTGATGGGCCCCGGCCGGGCTCTTGGTCAGCTCCCATTCGAAGTTGAAGAGATTGTCGAAGAAGTTACTGCTCCACTGGGTCGGCGTCGTCGTCCAGGTAACTTCGAGGCCGGACGTGATCGCATCGCCGGCAATGCCGGTGGCATGCTTGCTCGACCAGCCGAGGCCCTGCGCCTCGATGCCCGCGCCTTCCGGCTCGGCGCCGACAAGTGCTGCATCACCGGCCCCATGGGTCTTGCCGAATGTGTGGCCGCCGGCGATCAGCGCCACGGTTTCCTCATCGTTCATTGCCATGCGCGCGAAGGTCTCGCGGATGTCGCGGGCCGAGGCCAGCGGATCCGGCTTGCCGTTCGGCCCTTCCGGGTTGACGTAGATCAGGCCCATCTGCACCGCGCCGAGATGGCCGTGCAGCTCACGGTCGCCGGAATAGCGCTTGTCGTCGAGCCACTTGGTTTCCGAACCCCAGTCGACATCCTGCTCGGGCTCCCAGACATCGGCGCGGCCACCGGCAAAGCCAAAGGTCTTGAAGCCCATCGATTCCAGCGCGACGTTGCCGGTGAGAATCAACAGGTCGGCCCAGGAGATCTTGCGGCCGTATTTCTGCTTGACCGGCCACAAAAGCCGGCGCGCCTTGTCGAGATTGGCGTTGTCCGGCCAGCTGTTCAGCGGCGCGAAACGCTGCTGGCCCGCACCGGCGCCACCCCGGCCGTCGCCGATGCGATAGGTGCCGGCGCTGTGCCAGGCCATGCGGATGAACAGCGGCCCGTAATGGCCGAAATCGGCCGGCCACCAATCCTGCGAATCCGTCATCACCTTGTGCAAATCCTCGATCACCGCATCGAGGTCGAGCGTCTTGAACTCCGCGGCGTAGTCGAAAGCTTCGCCCATCGGGTCCGAAAGGCTCGACTGCTGGTGGAGAACGCCGATGTCGAGCTGGTTCGGCCACCAGTCGCGGTTGGTCCTGGCGGAGGTTCCATGCGCGACCGGGCATTTGCCGGCGCTGTTGTCGTCGGTCATCGCGTCCATCTTGGCCTCCGAATTGCTGATTTATGTGTTGTTTTTTCCGGGCCGGCCGGGAGCCGCGCCACTCTGGAATGGTTCCAGACTAAGCCGTCTCTTCGATAAAAACAAATTGCCTTTCCTGTTTGTTGCGATAGGCTTTCCTTATGATTGGCTTGACCGTGCGTCAGATGCAATATTTCGAGGCTTTGGCGCAAACGCTGCATTTCGGCCGCGCCGCAAAACTCGCCGGCGTCAGCCAGCCGGCGCTGTCCGCGCAGATCGCCGAGATGGAGCAAAGACTGAACTGCCGGCTGTTCGAGCGCGGCGGCAAGACGGTGCGGATTACGGAAGAGGCGCAAGCGCTGCTGCCACGCATCGAGCGCATCCTGCGCGACATCAGTGATGTCGAGACGACGGCCCGGCGCGGCCGCCCGGCCATGGAAGGCCGCTTCCGGCTGGGCATCATCCCGACCGTGGCGCCGTATCTTTTGCCGCATGTGCTCCCGGAGCTGAAGCGGCATTTTCCGTCCCTGCAGCTCGAACTGCGCGAAGCAGTGACGGCATCACTGGTCGAGGACACGGCAACCGGACGGCTCGACGCCTTCATCGCCGCGCTGCCGCTCGAGCAGCCGGGCCTGGTCACCGAGGAACTGTTCGCCGACCGCTTCTTCCTCGCCGTGCCAGCCGGAGATCCAGCCTTCGCCTCGCCACCGGTGCCGCCGGAAAGCCCGGCGCTGGAGCGGTTGATGCTTTTGGAGGAAGGCCACTGCCTGCGCGAACAGGCGCTCGCGCTCTGCGGCAGCGTGCGTCCCGTAGCGATGGCAAGCTACGGCGCCACCAGCCTGACGACGCTGCTGCAGATGGTGGCGCATGGTCTCGGCGTCACGCTCATCCCCGAAATGGCGGCAAGGCCGGCCAGCGCCATGCCGGACCTCAAGATCGTGCCGTTCCAGGAGCCAATGCCGCAACGCACGATCTGCCTCGCCTGGCGCCGCAACAAGGTGCGGCATGATGAGTGCGTCGAGTTGGCGAAGATCATTCGCGGGCTGGATGGGGTGGTGATGGGGGTGTGAGTCGTTCGGGTCTTAGATGTCGCCTTGGGAACCCCGAAAAGCTCAAATCAGGCGCGTTCGAGAATACCCGCCTTGATGGCTGGTCGCCAGATCGCACCAAAGCCTCAAGGGATAAATACCAGAAATACATACGTAAAAAACACAACGGCATGGACGATTCCGGTCAGGAAGGTCGTCCTTTCGTTGCTAAAGCTTACGCCGCATATGAAAAGCGCTAAAACCAAAAGTACTGCGTCAGCTTCCGGGAGCCCCAGGGTCAACCCTCGTCCCGTAAGCAGGCTGGCTGCTGCGACCGCAGGTATCGTCAAACCAATCGTGGCGCAAGCCGAACCCATTGCGACATTCAGGCCGCGCTGCAGCTCATTGTTGAGTGAAGCGCGAACCGCCGAAATGGCTTCCGGCATCAAAACCAGACCCGCGATCATTGCCCCCACAATGCTGTCAGCCTGGGTCACCTGGTAAGCAACGAGCGCATTTTCAACACTTGCGGCGACCTGCTCGGCGAGCATGACAATTCCGATCAGTCCGATTACCAGGAGCAGAGCGCTGGAAGAGATGCTTTTGTGAGGGGCGGTTCGCGCCGAAAGGTCGTGTGCCAGTCCTTCGATGAAGTCGTCCCGGTGCCGGACGGTTTGCGCGAACACAAAACTTGCATAGAGCAGCACGGAAAGTACGCTCACAAGGCCAAGCTGAGCTGCCGAAAATGTGCCGGGATCGGTGGTCCGTGTATAGGTCGGCAGGATAAGCGTCATGACGGTCAGTGCGGCCAGAACCGCCAGATATGCGCTTGTCCCTTGCCGGACAATTGCCTGCTTGCGATGACGCCAGCCGCCAAACGTGAGACACATTCCGACAACGCCGGTGGAGGCAATCATCACCGTCGAGAAGACGGACTCACGTGCAAGCGTGGGGTTGTTCTCTCCATGCAGCATCATGGAAACGATGATCGACACCTCGATTGCCGTCACGGCAAAAGTCAGCACCAATGTGCCGTAGGGTTCCCCCACACGGTGGGCCATCGCCTCGGCGTGATCGAGCACCACGAAAATAGTGATGAACATGATCGCACTCGAGAGCGCTCCGACGAGAATCCTGACGCTCGGCGAACCTTCGTCCACCGATAGCCCGCTGGCTCTGACCGCAACGGCCAGTGCCAGCGCGGCCAAAGGCATCGCATAGGAAGTCGCTGATCGTGCGAAACCAGTCATTCAAGCCCCAATGCGTTCGGCGAACCTTGCGGAAGCCTGTCGAGCACCCCAATGTCGAAGCGGGC
Source organism: Mesorhizobium sp. M0217 (assembly GCF_040321955.1). Classification (NCBI taxonomy): domain Bacteria; kingdom Pseudomonadati; phylum Pseudomonadota; class Alphaproteobacteria; order Hyphomicrobiales; family Phyllobacteriaceae; genus Mesorhizobium; species Mesorhizobium sp. M0217. The sequence goes on from NZ_JAMYSN010000010.1 coordinate 136,180, forward strand.
AATCCCGTCCCCCGGCGTTCAACCCTCAAGCCGTCTTCTGCACCACCAGCCCCAGTTCCTCCACCATCGCCTCGCGCATCAGAAACTTCTGCGGTTTTCCCGTCACCGTCATCGGCAGTTCGGTGCGGAAGCGGATGTAGCGGGGGATTTTGTAGTGGGCGATCTGGCCGGCGCAGAAATTCTTGATCTCCTGCTCGGTGGCGATCTGGCCCGGTTTCAGCACGATCCAGGCGCACAGCTCCTCGCCATATTTGGGGTCGGGAATACCGAACACCTGCACCTCCTTGACCTTGGGATGGCGATAGAGAAATTCCTCGACCTCTCTGGGATAGACGTTTTCGCCGCCGCGGATAACCATGTCCTTGACCCGGCCGACGATGTTGCAATAGCCCTCGGAGTCGATGGTGGCGAGATCGCCGGTGTGCATCCAGCCGTCGCTGTCGATCGCCTCGCGGGTTTTTTCCGCGTCGTCCCAGTAGCCTTTCATGACGGAATAGCCGCGGGTGCACAGCTCGCCCGGCGCGCCGACGGCGACGGTGGCGCCCTCGGCGTCGATGGCCTTGACCTCGACATGCGGATGGATGCGGCCGACAGTGGAGACGCGTTTTTCCAGCGGGTCGTCGACACTGCTCTGAAAGGAGACGGGACTGGTCTCGGTCATGCCATAGGCTATGGTCACTTCCTCCATATGCATCAGCGACACCACCTTCTTCATCACCTCGATCGGGCATGGTGAGCCCGCCATGATGCCGGTGCGCAGGCTGGAGAGATCGAAGCTGGCGAAATCCGCATGGTCGAGCATGGCGACGAACATGGTCGGTACGCCGTAGAGGCCGGTGCAGCGTTCCTGCGCCACCGCCTTCAGCGTGGCGCCGGCGTCAAAACCCTCGCCCGGGAAAACCATGGTCGCGCCCTTGGTGACGCAGCCCATCGTGCCCATCGACATGCCGAAGCAGTGATAGAGCGGCACCGGGATGCAGAGCCGGTCGTCGACGGTGAGCCTGATTGCCGCGGTGACGAAATTGCCGTTGTTGACGATGTTGGTGTGGGTCAGCGTCGCGCCCTTGGGCGCGCCCGTCGTGCCCGAAGTGAACTGGATGTTGATGGCTTCGCCCGGCTTCAGCCCTTCGGAGATGCGGTCGAGGCTGTCATGCTCGTCACGGCCGGCCATCGACAGCACGTCGGCGAAATTGAACATGCCGGGCGAGTTGTCATCGCCCATGCGGATGACGATCTTCAGCGCCGGCAATTTCTGCGCCTTGAGCTTGCCGGGGGTGGCCTTGGCGAGCTCCGGCGCCAGCGTCTCGATCATGCCGAGATAGTCGGAGGTCTTGAAACTGGCGGCGGTGACCAGCGCCTTGCAGCTGACCTTGTTGAGGGCATATTCGAGCTCGGTCAGCCGGTAGGCCGGGTTGATGTTGACCAGGATCAGGCCGATGCGAGCTGTGGCGAATTGGGTGACCAGCCATTCCCAGCGGTTGGGCGACCAGATGCCGACACGGTCGCCTTTTTCGAGGCCGAGCGCCAGGAAACCGGCGGCGAGCGTATCGACCGTGTCCGACAGTTCGCTCCAGGTGAAGCGCTTGTCCTGGCCGACGAAGACGGCAGCATCCTGCGTGGCGTATTTGCTGACCGTGCCGGAGAAAAGCTGAGGGATCGTCTTGTCGAGCAGCGGCACCGAACGGTCGCCCGACACGTGTGCCCGGCCGTCGAGCGGAGCGATGAAAGCCCTGCCGCGCCCGCGCAGATTGGTGGCGTTCTTGAGCTCGTCGAGATTGATCGCCATCGCCGTTTCCTCCCGGGATATGGCGAGCCTATCAGCCTGATGGGATGGTGGAAAGTAGAGGCGGTTCCCCTCCCCCTCGCGGGGAGGGTGCCTCGCGAAGCGAGGCGGGTGGGACCCTCGGCGAAGTGCTCGACTTCCTTGCTCACGGTCGACCCGGCTTGGGTCGTCTCGCGTCGAGCACTGCCGGAGCGACCCCACCCGTCCATCCGCCTTTGGCGGCTGTCCATCCTCCCCTCAAGGGGGAGGGAGCGCGCTCATCTTCGCGGCTATTTCCCGCACTAGCGCCTCATCCGCAGCAGCACGATCTTTCCTGGCAGCCACGAGGCAGGCCTGCGACTTCAGCACAACCCCATCGACCAGCACCTTGAGATGGTTGGCGCGCAGGGTCGAGCCGGTGGTGGTGATGTCGACGATGACATCGGCAAGGCCTGCCGCCGGCGCGCCTTCGGTGGCGCCGAGGCTTTCGACGATGCGGTAGACCTGGATGCCGTGCTTTTGCGAGAAGAACTGCTGCGTTAGCCGCCAGTATTTGGTTGCGATCCTCAGCCGCCTGCCGTGGCGCTGGCGGAAATCGGCGGCGACATCGTCGAGATCGGCCATAGTATCGACGTCGAGCCAGATGCCGGGCACCGCGACCACGACATCGGCATGGCCGAAGCCGAGGCGAGCGACGATTTCGGCGCGCGCCTCCCAGTCGGCGACTGTTTCGCGCAACAGGTCTTCGCCAGTGATGCCGAGATCGACCGACCTCTGCCCGATCTCGCCGGCGATTTCGGACGCCGACAGGAACGCCACCTCGATGCCTTCGGCGTTATCGATGCGGGCGCGGTACTGGCGCTCGTCGCCGGGCAGGCTGACGGCAAGCCCGGCCCTGGCCAGTACCGCCAGCGCCTGCTCCTTGAGCCGGCCTTTCGACGGGATCGCCAGCGTGATCATTTGGCCTCTCCCCGCAACGCTTCGATGCGGTCGAGCCAGACGGAGAAGCCGACGCCGGGGATCGGCGTCTTGGCGCCGAGCAGGGTCAGCAGCCGGTCGTAGCGACCGCCGCCGGCCAGCGGCCGCTCGCCACCAAGTGCTGCGATCTCGAAGACGATGCCGGTGTAGTAATCCAGCGGACGGCCGAAGGCGGCGTCATAGCGGATCGTCTTTACGGGCAGGCCATGCGCCTCGATGGCTTTGGCGCGGGCGGCGAATTTTTCCAGCGCCGCGCCCAGCGAAAGCCCGGCACCAGCGGCGAAGCTTTCGAGCGCAGCGCTGGCGCCGTCGAGCGGCACGTCGATGGCGAGAAAATCCCTGAGTGCTGCAAAGGCCTCGTTCGACAGCCGCACGCTGCGCAGTTCGGCCTTTTCGATCAGCCGCCGGGCAATGTCCGCCGGCGCGCGCCCGCCGGAGCCCGACAGGCCGGCCTCTTCCATGCCGCCGGCGATGTGGGCGGAAAGCGCTTCGAGATCGCCATCGAGCACAAGGGCCGCGACATCGCCGTCAAGCTGACCGTTGCGCGGCGGGTTGGCGAGATCGGCGAGTGCTGCCTGCAGCATCGGCGCCGAGCCGAAGGCGCGCGCAAGCCGCATGCGCCAGCCGCGCGGCAAGCCGAGTGCTGCCAGCACCGCCTCGAAGATGGTCTGGTCGCCGAGCGTGATCGCCAGAGGTTGCGCCGGCAGCACCAGCTGCAGCAGCGCATGCGCATCGGCCAGCGAACGGGCGTCGGCCTCAGCCGTATCGCGGTCGCCGAGATCCTCGATGCCGGCCTGAAAGAACTCGTTGCCGCCCTCGCGGCGCTGGCGGAACACTTCGCCGAGATAGGAATAGCGGCGCGGCGTGCCGGCCTGCGAGGCGATGTGGTCGAGGCAGACGGGGATGGTGAATTCGGGACGAAGGCACAGCGTCTTGCCGGTCTCGCTTTCGGTGAGAAAGATGCGGCGGCGCAGATCCTCGCCGGCCATGTCGAGGAACGGGTCGGCCGGCTGCAGCACCGCGACCTCAACCGCATGGGTGTTGCGGGTGGCGAAGAGCTTGGTGATTTCGGATGCGATGGCGGGATAGCGAGTCATCGGCTGGTTGGGTGCGAGGCACCCCCCTCTGGCCTGCCGGCCATCTCCCCCTCGAGGGGGGAGATTGGCAGCTTGGAGCGCAGCGCCTCTTCTTCAACGCCGGAGATTGGCGAAACCATGCGCGACATCCAATCTCCCCCCTTGAGGGGGAGATGGCCAGCAGGCCAGAGGGGGGCCTTCAAGCGCCACCCTTCGCACGGTCGGCCGCCTGCGCCGCCAAAATCTTCTTCACCTCGGCGACCAGCTCTCCCTCCGCCACCGTCACCTGCGCCGGGCGGGCAGCCCGCCATTCGGCGTTGTCGGTGATCTCAGCCGACATCCGCGCGCCTTCGATCAGATCCTTGATCTGCAGCTCGCCCTTGGCGCGCTCGTCGCCGCCCTGGATAACGGCGACCGGGCTGCCGCGGCGGTCGGCATATTTCAGCTGCGCCTTCATGCCGGCGCCGCCGAGATACATTTCGGAGCGGATGCCGGCCGCGCGCAGATCGGCCACCATCTTCTGGTAGCGACCGAGGCTTTCCGTATCCTTGTCCATCACCAGCACGACGACCGGCGCGATGACATCGGTGGTGTCCAGCTTGCCGAGGTTCTTCAGCGCCGTCATCAGGCGGGAGACGCCGATCGAAAAGCCGGTCGCCGGCACCGGCTCGCCACGGAAGCGCGAGACCAGCCCGTCATAGCGGCCGCCACCACCGACCGAACCGAAGCGCACGATCTGGCCGTCTTCGTTGGGGATTTCGGCCAGAAGCTCGGCCTCGAAAACCGGGCCGGTGTAGTATTCGAGGCCACGAACGACGGAGCGGTCCATGGCGATGCGATCTTCGCCATATCCGGCCGCCCTGACCAGGGCTTCAATCGTCGCGAGCTCGCTGACGCCTTCTTGGTAAGTCGGGTTCGAGCTCACCATGGAAACCTGGTCGACCTGTGCGTTCCTTGCCGTGGCGAGGAGAACTGCTTCAGCTTGCCCGTCGTCCAAACCAGCGCCCTTGGCGAAGTCGCCCTCGCCTTCCTTGCCGCCATCCCATCGGCCCGGCCCAAGCAGAAGCTTCACGCCTTCCGGCCCGAGCTTGTCCAGCTTGTCGATGGCGCGCAGCACGGTCAGCCGGCGGCCGGCATTGTTGTCACCGCCAAGGCCGATCGCCTCCAACACGCCGTCGAGCACCTTGCGGTTGTTGACGCGGATGACGTAGTCGCCGCGCCTGATGCCGAGCGCTTCCATCACGTCGGCCATCATCATGGCCATCTCGGCGTCGGCTGCGACGCCCGGCGTACCGATCGTGTCGGCGTCGAACTGCATGAACTGGCGGAAGCGGCCCGGGCCGGGCTTTTCGTTGCGGAACACCCAGCCGGAGCGGTAGCTGCGATAGGGTTTCGGCAGCTTCTCAAAATTCTCGGCGACGTAGCGCGCTGTCGGCGCAGTCAAATCGTAGCGCAGCGACAGCCACTGCTCGTCATCGTCCTGGAAAGAAAATACGCCCTCATTAGGCCGGTCCTGGTCGGGCAGGAACTTGCCGAGCGCATCGGTGTATTCGATCAGCGGCTGGTCGGCCGGCTCGAAACCGTAGAGCTCATAGACCGAACGGATCGTCGCCATCATCTTCTCGACGGCGCGGATATCGTCGGCGCTGCGGTCGGCAAAGCCGCGCGGCAGCCGCGCTTTCGTCTTTTCCGATTTGTCGGCCATGGGATGGGTCTTTTCGCTTAGTAATCGATGACTTGTTTGGAGTGGGCGTGTCCTAACCGAAGCGGCTTTGTGCGGCAAGGGTTTGCGCTTTTTCCTTCTCCTCCGAAACAAAACGCACCAAAAGGAAACAATTCCGCCATCGGCGCGGCATCGTGCCGACACAATCAGAGCCGATAAGCGCGCCGAAACAAAGGGTTGGGGCCATGACTGCGGCACACAAATTCGACATCAGAGACGACGGCTTGCATGAAGTCCGGCTGCGGCCGGCCGAGAACCGTGCGCCGGTGACGGCGAGCCTCGGTCCGTTCGAGGTCACCGCCGACGAGCGCAAGCGTTCCACCATGCGCGAGGCGCTGATGACTGGATTGCTGGTGATTTATCCGACCTTTGCGGCACTGGCGGCGATTGTCGCGGGATTGTTCCTGACTGGCGCAAGTGGGACGTGAGCTCCTTACCCTCCCCCTTGTGGGGAGGGTCGACGCGTAGCGTCGGGGTGGGGGTGCAGCGCCAAGATACCCCCACCCGCGCCTTCGGCGCGACCTCCCCACAAGGGGGAGGTAGGGGGACAGCGCCCTACTTCGGCCTCTTAAAGGCCTTGCGTTCCTTCTCCACCTGCTCCCGGCACACGCAGCCTTCGAGATGGTCGTTGACCAGACCCATCGCCTGCATGAAGGCGTAGACCGTCGTCGGGCCGACAAAGGTCCAGCCGCGCTTTTTCAACTCCTTCGAAATCCTGATCGAGACCCCTGTCGTCGGGTTGGCGCGTAGATGCGCCATGTCCACCACCGCCGGCCGCTCCTTCGGCCCCGGCTCGAACTTCCAGAACCAGGCGGCCAGCGAGCCGAACTCGTCGACCATTTCGCACGCCCGTTTGGCGTTGTTGATGGTCGAGACGATCTTGCCGCGGTGGCGGATGATGCCGGCATTGGCGACCAGGCGCTCGACATCCTCGTCGGTGAAGGCAGCGACCTTGTCGAAGTCGAAACCGGCGAAGGCCTCGCGGAAATTCTCGCGCTTGCGCAGAATGGTCAGCCAGGACAGGCCGGACTGAAAGCCTTCGAGGCAGATCTTTTCGAACAGCCTGCGGTCGTCGGCGACCGGCCGGCCCCATTCATGGTCGTGGTAGTGCAGATAGTCCGGCAGATTGCCGTGCCAGAAGCAGCGCGTGATCCCGTCGGAGCCGGTAAGCAGTCCGGTGTTGTCTTGCGCCATGGCCAATCCATCCGTTAACGCGCTTTTGCGCTGCATTTACCGCGGCTTTACCAGATTCCTGAACCCGGCGGTAACCACACCAAAAGGTTTACTGACAAAGCGGCATTTTACGCATTCCGATTCATGTTTCGGTTGTGGCTTCGCGCCAAGGATCGCGCAACCGGGGGCAAGTTCCGCCTCCGTCCGTTCGACGATCAAGGTGCGTTCCGATGAAGATCTTTTTGCGTTCCGTGCTCGGCGCCGTGGCCATTCTGGCCGCCGGCGTCACCTCGTCTGCCGCCAACGACCGCTATGCCGACAGGCCGCCGGTGATGGTGAGCCCCGACCTTTCCGCGCCCTGGGTGCTGCAGCTTGGCCGCGCGCCCGGCATCGTGCGGCAGAGCCGCCAGTTCGTGCAGCAGCAGCCACGCCTTCGCTATGCGCAGCCAGCGCGACCCGATCGGGTGCGCACTGCTTCCGTGCAGGCGCCGGTCAAGCGCGTGGTGATGCGGCCGCAGATCAATCCGCTCTATCTGCCGCAGGAAGTCGCCTATGACGGCCCACAGAAGCCGGGCACGATCGTCATCGATACGACGCAGAACTTCCTGTTCCTGGTCGAGAAGAACGGCAAGGCGCGGCGCTATGGCGTCGGCACCGGCAAGCCTGGCTTCGAATGGTCTGGCACGCACAAGATCACCAACAAGCGCGTCTGGCCGGACTGGCGCCCGCCAGCGGAGATGATCAAGCGCGAGGCCGCCAAGGGCCGCTACCTCCCGACCTATCTGGCCGGCGGCGAGGAAAACCCGCTTGGCGCCCGCGCGCTCTATCTCGGCACGACGGAATACCGCATCCACGGCACCAACCAGCCATGGACCATCGGCGGCTCGGTGTCTTCCGGCTGCATCCGCATGCGCAACGAGGACGTGGTTGACCTTTACGAGAGGGTCAATGTTGGAACGACCGTGGTCGTGATATAGTCGGCTACCGAATCATCTGGTCCAGAAGGCTAGACCTTCAGGGTCGGGAAGAGTTTACGGGGGACGGGCCGTGTGGGGATGCGGCCAGTCAGGAAAGGGCAGCCCGGGAAACCGCGCTGCCCTTTCTCTTTGCGGCTATAGCTGAGCCAGGCTGCGCCAGAACGTCGCGCCAGGGGGATGACGGTTCGCTTTCACGCTGCCTTGCCGCATTTCCCCTGCTATAGGGACGGCCAAACTCCCCTGCGCCAAACTCGCTGCAAAGGTTCAGCCATGTCTCCGCCAGACGATAGCCGCTATCTCCGGGGCGGCCCGGTCGCCCAGCGCATCATGGCATCCGTGCGCGAGGATGCCGCCATCGCCACCGCCGAAGGTTTTCCGCCCAAGCTGGTGTCGATCACCGTCGGCGATACCGCTGCCGTCGATGTCTATGTGCGCAACCAGCGCGCCAAGGCCGCCCTTGCCGGCATCGGTTTCGAGGAGCGGCGGTTCCCCGCCGACATCAGCGCCGGCGAACTCGAGGCGGCGATCCACGGCCTGAACGCCGACCCGCGCGTCACCGGCATCATCATCCAGCGGCCGGTGCCGGCGCATATCCCGATCAAGACGCTGCAAGCGGCGGTGCATCCACTGAAGGACGTCGAGGGCATGCATCCGGCGTCGATCGGCAATATCGTCTACAATCAGCTCGACCTCGCGCCTTGCACGGCTGCGGCCTCGGTCGAGCTGCTCAAGGTAACCGGCCTCGACCTCAAGGGGCTCGAAGTCGTCGTCGTCGGCCATTCCGAGATCGTCGGCAAGCCGATTGCCTTCCTGCTGATGGGCGAAGGCGCAACGGTGACGGTGTGCCATCACATGACGCGCTCGGTGGCGGCACATGCGCGCCGCGCCGACGCACTGTTCGTCGCCGTCGGCAAGCCCAGGCTGATCAAGGCCGACATGGTGAAGCCCGGTGCGGCCGTCATCGACATCGGCATCAATTCCGAGATCGGCCCGGACGGCACGAGCCGCATCGTCGGCGACGTCGACACCGAGAGCGTGAAGGAAGTCGCGTCCTGGATCACGCCGGTGCCCGGCGGCGTCGGTCCGATCACCGTGGCGATCCTGCTGCGCAACACAATGGTAGCTCTCAGCCGCCAGCGCGCGCGCTACCAGGCGACGTATGGCGTGGTGGACCGGCTGGCAGCGGAATAGCTGCTTACTCGGCGGCGACCAGGTTTCCTTCGGAGACGCCCTCCGGCTTCGGACCACCATAGGCCCAGTCGAGCAGCTTGATCGTGTGCACCACCGGCAGCTTCGCGGCGGAAGCGATCTGGGTGATGCAGCCGATGTTGCCGGTGGCGACGATCTCCGCGCCGGTGGCCTCGATGTTCTTCACCTTGCGGTCACGCAACCTTGCGGAAATCTCCGGCTGCAGGATGTTGTAGGTGCCGGCCGAGCCGCAGCACAGATGTCCCTCGCGCGGATCGCGCACGACGAAGCCGGCCCTGGCGAGCAATTCCTTCGGCTGGCGGGTGATCTTCTGGCCGTGCTGCATCGAGCAGGCGGAGTGATAGGCGACGACGGTGCCGGGTTTGCGCACCGGCTCGGGCAGGTCGAGGCTCGCGAGATATTCGGTGATGTCCCTGGCCAGCGCCGAGACCTTTGCAGCCTTGTCTGCATAGGCCGGATCGAGGCGCAGCATGAAGCCATAGTCCTTGATGGTGGTGCCGCAGCCGGACGCGGTGATGACGATGGCATCGAGCCCACCCTGGTCGATGGCGCGTGTCCAGGCATCGACATTCTGCTTCGCCGAGGCTAGTGCGGCTGCCTCGCGGCCCATATGATGGACCAGCGCGCCGCAGCAGGCCTCGCCCTCAGGCACCACGACCTCGATGCCGAGCCTGGTCAGCAATGCAATCGTCGTCTCGTTGATGGCGGGATCGAGCACCGATTGGGCGCAGCCGGTGAGGATGGCGACGCGGCCTTTCTTCGTCCCCTGCCCGGCATGGACGCCGGGAGAGGCCATCGGCGAGGCCGCCGGGATCGAGGCCGGCGCCAACTTCAGCATAGCACCGAGCGGCTTCAAGGCTGGGACCTTTTCGAACAGGCCGATGAACGGCTTGCCCAATCTCGCCAGCTTCAGCGCGGCGCGAAAGCGCGCGGGGTAAGGCAGCACTAGGGCCAGCAGGGCGCGGGTCAGCCGGTCGAGCAGCGGCCGCCTGTAAGTCTCCTCGATATGGGCGCGGGCATGGTCGACCAGATGCATGTAGTTGACGCCCGACGGGCAGGTCGTCATGCAGGCGAGGCAGGACAGGCAGCGGTCGATATGGGTGACGATCTCCTTGTCGGCGGGACGGCCGTTCTCCAGCATATCCTTGATCAGGTAGATGCGCCCGCGCGGTGAATCCAGCTCGTTGCCGAGTGTGACATAGGTCGGGCAGGTGGCGGTGCAGAAGCCGCAATGCACGCATTTGCGCAGGATCTTCTCCGATTCCGCGACATGCGGATCGGCGAGCTGGGCAAGGGAGAAATTGGTCTGCATCGCGTTAGCCCTGGGCCATGCGGCCGGGATTGAGGATGGCCTTGGGATCGAACTCGGCCTTGAGCCTAGCCGACAGGGCGGCCAGATGCGGCGCCTGTGGCTCGAACACCGGCACGGCGGCGCGATGCGAAGGGGTGGCGCGCACCAGCGTGGCGTGGCCGCCGCCAAGCTTTCTGATCAGCCCGCGCAGCAGGGCGGCCTCGGGATCGCCCTCCTCCATGCGCAGCCAGACCAGCCCGCCCTGCCAGTCGTAGAAGGCGCTGACACCGATCTGCATGCGCAGCGTCAGCACCATCTGATGGGCCTGAGACGGCGCCATGGAGACGCGCCAGACCGGCTTTTCGCTACGGTCGGCGAATGGCGTGCAGTCCCTTATGTCACGCCAGAGGGAATGCGAGGCCTCGCCTGCAATCTCCTGCAGCGGGCCCGCATTTTTGAGCAGGGTTTTCAGTGCCTCGATGCGGTAGGCGACCGAAGGGCCGAAGCCTTCGACGCGCAGCAGCGTTGCGGCGTCGGCCCCGAGACTGCCGCCGGCAACGCGCGCGGCGGTGCGCTCGGGCAGATGGGCGGCGCTCGACACTTCGGCGCTGGAGCCTAGCGCCAGCGCCATGGCGGCAGCCGCCGCATCGTCGAGCAAGCCGCGCACGGCAAGCGTCACCTCGATCTCGGCCGCCGGCAGCACCTTGAAGGTGACATCGGTGAATACAGCCAGCGTGCCCCAGCTGTTGGCCATCAGCTTCGACAGATCGTAGCCGGTAACATTCTTGACGACGCGGCCGCCTGATTTGAACGCTTCACCACGACCGGCAACCGCATTGATTCCCAGAATATGGTCTCGTGCAGCCCCCGCCTTCAGCCGGCGCGGGCCGGACAGGTTGGCGGCAAGCACGCCGCCGATCGTGCCTCTTCCCTTGATACCGCCGAACAATGGGCCGTAGTCCATCGGCTCGAAAGCAAGTTGCTGGCCGTTTTCGGCGAGCAGGCTTTCTATATCGGAAAGCGGTGTGCCGGCCTTCGCCGACAGCACCAGTTCGGCCGGCTCGTAGAGGGTGACGCCGGTGAGCTTCGAAAGATCGAGCGTGTGTTCGCTCTGCTGTGGCCGGCCGATGCCGCGCTTGGAGCCGTGGCCGATGATTTCCAAAGGTGACTCTTCCGCGGCCGCCCATTGGACGATGGAGAGGGTCTCGGCCGATGTGGTGGGAGTGAAGGTCGTCATGGCGAAGATGGGTCGAGTTCCTTCGCGCCCCCCTCTGTCCTGCCGGACATCTCCCCCTCAAGGGGGGAGATCGGAAGTCGCGTCCGATTTCGCCAATCTCCGACCTTGAAGGAAGGGTAAGGCGCGCAAGCTGCCAATCTCTCCCCTTGAGGGGGAGATGTCCGGCAGGACAGAGGGGGGTGTTCACGCGCCAACTTAGCCACTCAAAACCTCGGAATGTCCGGAAACGCCACTTGGCCGCGATGCACGTGCATGCGCCCAAGCTCCGCGCAGCGGCGCAGTTGTGGAAACACCTTCCCGGGGTTGAGCAGATGGTTGGGGTCGAAGGCGCATTTGACGCGCATTTGTTGGTCGAGGTCGATCTGGTTGAACATTTCAGGCATCAAGTCGCGCTTCTCGACGCCGACGCCGTGCTCGCCGGTCAAGACGCCGCCGACCTTGACGCAGAGCCGCAAGATGTCGGCGCCAAAACTTTCCGCCTTGTCGAGTTCGCCCGGCACGTTGGCGTCGTAGAGGATCAGCGGATGCAGATTGCCGTCGCCGGCGTGGAAGACATTGGCGACGCCAAGGCCGTATTTTCCCGACAGTTCGCGCATGCCGGCGAGCACACGCGGCAATTCCTTGCGCGGGATGGTGCCATCCATGCAGTAATAGTCGGGTGAGATGCGGCCGACCGCCGGGAAGGCCGCCTTGCGGCCGGCCCAGAAACTCAGCCGCTCCTGTTCGGATTGCGAGATGCGGCAGGTGGTGGAGCCGTTCCTGTAGGCGATCGCTTCGACGAGACCGATCAGGTGATCGACCTCGACGCCCGGCCCGTCGAGTTCGACGATCAGCAGCGCCTCGACATCAAGGGGATAGCCGGCGTGGACGAAATCTTCCGCGGCATGGATCGCCGGCCGGTCCATCATCTCCATGCCGCCAGGGATAATGCCGGCGCCGATGATGTCGGCGACGCATTGGCCGCCCTGCTCGCTGGTCGGAAAGCCGATCAGCAGAGCGCGCGCCGTCTCCGGCTTCTTCAGGATGCGTACCGTGACCTCGGTGACGACGCCGAGCAGGCCTTCGGACCCCGTCATGACGCCGAGGAGATCATAGCCTTCCGAGTCCAGATGATTGCCGCCCAGGCGCACCACCTCGCCGTTCATCAGCACCATCTCGATGCCCAGCACATTGTTAGCGGTCAGGCCGTATTTCAGGCAGTGCACGCCGCCGGAATTTTCAGCGACATTGCCGCCGATCGAGCAGGCGATCTGGGAGGATGGATCGGGCGCATAGTAGAAGCCCTCCTGCTCGACGGCGGTGGTGATGCCGAGATTGGTGACGCCGGGCTGAGCGACGACGACGCGATCGGGATAGTCGATGGCAAGGATGCGGTTGAAGCGGCTCATGACCAGCAGCACGGCATCCTCGAGCGGCAACGCGCCGCCGGAGAGCGAGGTGCCGGAGCCGCGCGGCACGACACGGATGTTGCGGTCGTTGCAGTATTTCAGCACCCGCGACACCTGCGCCACCGTTTCCGGCAGCACCACGACCAGAGGCAATTGCCGGTAGGCGGTGAGACCGTCGCTTTCGAAAGCGCGCATTTCGTTGGTGGCGTCGACGACGCCCTCGCCCGGCACGATGATGCGCATATCGGCGACGATCTCTGCGCGCCTTCGCATCGTGGCGTCGTCTGGCTTGGGCATGACAAGGCCGGACATCGGCGGCGTCCTCCGCTTGGCTGGTAAAAATCTTTTACCAGTTACATCCGGATGTTGCAAACACCGCGTCGGGCAAAGAGCGTACTGCCCGCCTTCCGCAGCGGCAATCTGCCGCTGGCCCGGCAGGGCGGATCGTCCAGCGCCTTGCCCTTCGCTGGCTCAGGGCGTTCGAAGCTCGAAAAGCCAAGCAATTGGCTTTTCGTCCGCTGCGCGGACCGCTTCTCACTCCCCCGGATGTTTCGCCGGCTCGGAGTGCATCCGCCTCACTCGCCGCACACCCCACCAGACCAGCACGATGGCGACCGGCACCGAGGCGGCGGTGACGACTTCGGGCGCAATGGCATGGCCGAAGATCGAGGCGCCCTTGGCAAGGTAGGAGATCAGACCGACGACATAGTAGGACACTGCTGCCACCGACAGGCCCTCGACCGTCTGCTGCAACCGCAGTTGCAGCCGGGCGCGGTTGTTCATCGACGCCAGCAGATCGCGGTTCTGCTTCTCGACCTCGACATCAACCCACGTGCGCAGCAGCGTCGTGGCGCGGGTTAGTTTGCGCGACAGGTTGGCCTGGCGCTCCTCGACCGAACGGCAGGTGCGCATGGCAGGCGCCACCCGCCGCTGCAGGAAGCCGCCCCAAGTGTCGTAGCCGGGCACGGCTTCTTCGTCCAGCGCCTCCAGCCGCTCGACAACGATGCCGTCATAGGCGCGGCTGGCGCCGAAGCGATAGAGGCTGGAGGCGGCATCGGCTTCCAGCTCGGCGGCAAGCTCGGTCAGGTCGGCGAGCAGCGTCTGGCTGTCGCGGGTTTCAGTGACCTTCATTTCCAGCGTGGTCTGCGCCAACCGGTCTTCAATGCGGCGGGCGCGGCTCGACAGGGTCAGCGCCAGCGGCAGGCCGAGCATGGCAAGCGTGCGGTAGGTCTCGACGTCGATCAGCCGCTGCGACAGCGCGCCGGTCCGCGCCGGCGTCAGGCCGCGATCAAGCACCAGGATGCGGGTCAGGCCGTCGCCGTCCTGGCGGAAATCGGTGACGATGGCCGCATTGCCGCGCTCGACCAGCGAATAGCAGAGGCTCGTCGGGTCGAAGGCCGCAATCAGCTTCTCGCTTGCCGGCGTCCATTTGCGGATCTCCAGCCTTATGCCTGAGATCACCGTTCCCGGCGGCGAGAACCCGTTGCCGAAAGGAGAATCCTCCTGCGCCCTGCCGCTTTCGGCAAGCGGCCCTTCCCAAAGATAGGTCGAGAATTCCGTATGCCGCTCCCAGCGCAGCGTACCCTTGCCCCACTTCATGGCGTGGTGGCGGGCATGACGGTCGGGCGCCGCGATGCCGAGGCGCCGCGACAGTTCGGAGAGCACGGCCATGTCGACGCCGGAGCCGCCCTCGGTCATGAAGGCGAGTTGCACAAGCACGCGCGGCTTCTCGATCAGCGGATGCGGCCGGGCATGGACCTCGCCGATCGCGCCGGGCCGTCCCTCATGCGCGGGAAAGCCCATCACGCTGCCCTGGGCGCGCGGCTGGAATTCGAGGTTGGACGTCTCGTCCGACACGGTGGTCCCCCTGTTCTCGACCCTTCGTGTGATGGCGTCCTCTAAAGGCAATCCATGAGGCGCGTAAACACCAAAGTCTAGCATCGTAGGTCCTGCCGGCGCGACGCGCAGACCGACCCGATTGGGCAAATTGGATAAATAATTTGACCAGTTGGCGACGCTGGCTTTATCTTGCGCGACACCGGTTCAATTTCCCAGGCCCCCGTTGAGCGATATTTTCTCCAGGATCGAGCATTCGCGCACCGCCGACGAGGTGGTGCAGCAGATCGAAAGCCTGATCCTTGAAGGCGTGCTGCGCACCGGCGACCGGCTGCCGGGCGAGCGCGAGCTGGCGCGCCAGTTCGACGTGTCGCGGCCGATCCTGCGCGATGCGCTGAAGGCGCTGGAAGGGCGCGGGCTGCTGATCACCAAGGCCGGCGGCGGCACCCATGTCGCCGACGTCATCGGCCAGTTGTTCACCAAGCCGGTGACCGACCTCATCTCGATGCACCGCAAGGCGGTGACCGACTATCTGGAATACCGCCGCGAGATCGAAGGTGTTGCGGCCGAATATGCGGCGCGACGCGCGACAGCGGACGACATTGCGCTGCTCGACCGCATCATGGCGCGCATGGACGAGGCGCACCGCACCGGCGATTTCGACGACGAGGCGGAAATCGACGTCGAGTTCCACCATGCTGTGTGCGAATGCGCGCACAACATCATCCTCTTGCATACGCTGCGCTCCTGCTACCGGCTGCTGTCTGAAGGCGTGTTCCAGAACCGGCTTCTGGTGTTCAGCGTGCCCGGAGCGCGCGAGGCGCTGCTGGCCCAGCACGGCGCGATCTACAAAGCCGTGAAGGCCGGCGATCCCTCAGCTGCCCGCCAGGCGGCGATGGACCATATCTCCTATGTCGAGCGCTCGATGCTCGAGGCCGAACGCAGCGGCGAGTGGCAGCGCGTGTCGCGGCTCAGGCTCAAGCAGCGCTCCGACGCCGACGACGGCTTCAAGACGACTGGCTAACGAGGAACCACCATGAGCGACATCCTCACCATTGCCGATCTCAAGGACCTGGCGCGCCGGCGGGTGCCGAAGATGTTCTACGACTATGCCGATTCCGGCGCCTGGACCGAAAGCACCTACCGCGCCAACGAGGAGGACTTCCAGAAGATAAAATTCCGTCAGCGCGTGCTGGTCGACATGAGCAACCGCTCGCTGGAATCGACCATGATCGGCGAGAAAGTGGCGATGCCGGTGGCGCTTGCCCCAACTGGAATGACCGGCATGCAGCATGCCGATGGCGAGATGCTGGCGGCGCAGGCGGCAGAGGAATTCGGCGTGCCGTTCACGCTGTCGACGATGAGCATCTGCTCGATCGAGGATGTCGCGTCGGTGACGAAGAAGCCGTTCTGGTTCCAGCTCTACGTGCTTCGCGACAAGGATTTCGTGCTCGACCTGATCGACAGGGCGAAGGCTGCAAAATGCTCGGCGCTGGTGTTGACGCTCGACCTGCAGATCCTGGGGCAGCGCCACAAGGATGTCCGCAACGGGCTGTCGGCGCCGCCCAAGATGACGCTGGCCAACATTGCCAACATCGCCATGCGGCCACGCTGGCTGATGGGCATTGCCGGCACCAAGCGCCGCACCTTCCGCAACATTGTCGGCCATGCCAAGGGCGTCGGCGACGTCGCTTCGCTGGCATCGTGGACGACGGAGCAGTTCGACCCGCACCTGTCGTGGAAGGATGTCGCCTGGATCAAGGAACGTTGGGGCGGCAAGCTGATCCTGAAAGGCATTCTCGACAAGGAGGACGCGCTGATGGCGGTCGAGACCGGCGCCGACGCCATCATCGTTTCCAACCATGGCGGGCGCCAGCTCGACGGCGCATCGTCGTCAATCATGGCGCTGGAAGAGATCGCCGATGCCGTCGGCGACAGGATCGAGGTGCATATGGACGGCGGCATCCGCTCGGGCCAGGACGTGCTGAAGGCGCTTTGCCTCGGCGCCAAGGGCACCTATATCGGCCGCCCGTTCCTGTACGGATTGGGCGCCATGGGCAAGCAAGGCGTGACCCTGGCGCTGGACATCATCCGCAAGGAGATGGACATCACGCTGGCACTGTGCGGCAAACGGCTGGTGACCGAGATGGGCAAGGACCAGTTGCGGCGATAGGGTCTTGTTCACCGATTAGACCCTAGCCTCGCTGGATCACGGAGACGAAGCCGCCTTGACCGAGACCGGCATCCACTACCTCGACGCGCGCGCACCCGATGGCATGCGCCTCTATGCGATCGGCGACGTGCATGGCCGGCTCGACCTGCTCGCGGCCATGCATCGCCGC
Source organism: Mesorhizobium sp. M0217 (assembly GCF_040321955.1). NCBI lineage: Bacteria > Pseudomonadati > Pseudomonadota > Alphaproteobacteria > Hyphomicrobiales > Phyllobacteriaceae > Mesorhizobium > Mesorhizobium sp. M0217. The sequence continues at coordinate 153,172 of NZ_JAMYSN010000010.1, forward strand.
ATCGAGAGCGAACTCGAATACAAGCCGACCAGCGATTGGCGCGTCATCCACCTCGGCGACTATGTCGACCGCGGACCAGAGTCCAAGGGCGTCATCGACTTCCTGATCGAGGTACAGAAACGCGATCCACGGCATCTGATGCTCGCCGGCAACCACGATATCGGCTTCCTCGATTTTCTCGACGAGCCTGACCCGGAAGGGCTGTTCATCCGCTATGGCGGCGTGCAGACGGCACAATCCTATGGCGTCGACCTAGCGGAACAAGCAAGCTGGTTCGGCAAGGCCGAGGCGTTACGGCGGGGACACCAGGCACTGGTCAATGCTGTACCGCAAGCCCATGTCGACTTCCTGCGGTCGCTGCAATTGTCACTGATATCAGGTGATTTCTTCTTCTGCCATGCCGGCGTCAGGCCTGACGTGCCGCTGGAGAGCCAGAGCCCGCAGGATCTGGTCTGGATCCGCGACGTCTTCCACAACCATCCAAGGCTTTACCCGAAGGTGATCGTGCACGGCCACACACCGGTGCCGGAGGCGGAGGTGATGCCGAACCGCGTCAATGTCGACACGCTCGCCTGGCAGTCAGGCATGCTCAGCGCGCTCGCCGTGGACGGCGCGGACAAGCGTATCCTGACGGTGCAGGGAAAAGCGTTTTAGCGAAGCGCGGCGGTGACGCCGTAGCCGTCGACGGCCTGATGGTTGTTGGCTGCATCGGCGGAATAAATGCCGAGACCGCACAAAACGATGGCAGACAGCATGACAAAGGACAGAAGCGCTGCTTTCACGGACGTCATCTCTAGTTGAGCTTCCTGCATCTGGGCACGAGGCGGTTACCAATGGGTTGAAACCGAGAATTCGTCTCAAAGTTTCGACGATTTCGCGCTTGTAGGTCGATTCTGTATCGGCGGTGTGTCGCGCGGATCACACAGAAGGTTCATCGCGGTTGCATTGCCGATGCATAGCGCGCGCCTTGTAGGATGGCGTTCGGCCACAAACCAAGGACGAAAGAAGTTGTCCCCGGCAGATTCCCCGCCGCGTGCCAATTATGCAACGGCCGCGCGTTGGCTGGGTTCAGATCGTCGCCACCCAGGCGCGGGCAATGGCCAAGCCCGCGGCATCAGCCTCGGGGCCGTTGAGAGCCATTTCGCTGTCGAGGCGATCGTGCCAGTCGGGATGGCGATCGGCAATCAGCGGCGCGAAGGACGTGCTCCAGTCCCTCACCATCGGCCGGTCGGCCTCGAAATGGAACTGGAAGCCGTAGACGGCGCGGCCGATTCGGAACGCCTGGTTCTCAGCAATGTCGCTGCCGGCAAGCCGCACCGCATTTGACGGCAGCGCGAAAGTGTCGTCGTGCCATTCGAAGATGGGGAAATCCTGGGGAAGTGCGCCAAGCACCGGATCGGTTCTGGCGTCCGGCGTCAGCGATACCTTGTGCCAGCCGAATTCCGAGGCGCCGCCGATCTGGTTCTCACCGCCGAAAGTGCGGGCAACCAACTGGCTGCCCAGGCAGATACCGAGAACCGAGCGATCCTTGGCGGCGAAATCGCGGGTCAGTTCGAGCAGCGCCGGGAAATACGGGTAGTCATCGTCGGCCAGCGCATTCTGACCGCCGCCAAGCATCACCATGGCATCGTGTCCGGTCGCGTCGTGCGGCAGCGCGTCGCCCTTGTAGGGCCGGCGCAGGTCGAGATCGGCGCCCGCTTCGGCGAGCGCAATGCCAACCTGGCCAAGGCCGGTATTGTCGTAGTTCTGGACCACCAGCACCCGCATCGCCAAACCCTGCTGACATGAAATGACGCGAGGAGCGATATCATGTCGCCCGTATTGCAGCCAAGATGCGCATTCGGGAGAGAACTATGCCACTGCAGAACCGGGTCGATCCGTTCGGCGCCATCCATGCCGTATCCGAGCGCGGCCTGTTCACCGGCAATCGCGGCATCATCCACGATCCTGAGACCAAGACGCTGCTGAAAAAGCGTTGGGCCTTGCCGGCCTGGATCATCTGCGTCTGCCAATTCCGCAATGTGCGGCGCGAGCCGATGGGCAGGAACAGGCCGGGCGGCAGGGCCGGCTGGACCGAGTTGTTCTTCCTCGACGAGGTGACGGCGCTGGCCGCCGGGCACCGTCCCTGTTTCTATTGCCGGCGTGAGCGAGCCACGGATTTTGTCGGGCGTTTCGGCAAAGTCTTCGGTGTAAATGAACCGCGCGCGCCAATGGTGGACAAGCGGCTGCACAAGGAGCGGCTGGCTTCCGGCGGCAAGCCACCTGATGTCACCATGGGAGAGCTTGCCGAATTGCCGGACGGAGCGATGATCGCGGATGGCGGCTCGGCCTATGCGCTGCGCGGCGGCAAGGCGCTGCCCTGGTCGTTCGCAGGCTATGGCGATGCGGCGGCCTTCGACAGCCTTGCCGGCCGGTCGCTGCGCCTGCTCACACCGGCCACGACCGTTTCGGTGCTGCGGCACGGTTTTGAACCGGTGTGGCATCGTTCCGCCGAGACTTGACGCCAGGCACCGCCTCGCCCATTCCTCGGCGATGCGCGCCAATTACAAGATGCAGCGGCTGTTCGTGCCGGACGACCTCGCGGCCGGCATCGAATTCGATGCCGGCCAGCAGCAGAGCCATTATCTCACGCATGTGCTGCGGCTCGGCGAAGGCGCCGAGATCCTGGTCTTCAACGGCCGCGACGGCGAGTGGTCGGCGGCGATTGCCACCAGGTCGAAAAGGGCGGTGCGGCTGAAGGTGCTGGCCTCGCAGAGACCGCAACCGCCCCTGCCTGACCTGATCTATTGCTTCGCGCCACTGAAACAGGGCCGGCTCGACTATCTCGTGCAGAAGGCGGTCGAGATGGGCGCCGGCATCCTGCAGCCGGTGATCACCCAGCACACGCAAGTGGCAAAACCCTCCATCGACCGGCTGCGCGCCAATGTCGTCGAGGCGGCCGAGCAATGCGGCATACTGGCGGTGCCGGAAGTGCGCGAGGCCGAGAAATTCGAGCGCCTGCTCTCCGGCTGGGACAAGGAACGCCGGCTTATCTTCTGCGACGAGGATGCCTCGACCAACAACCCGCTGCCGGCATTGCAGGCAATACCTGAGAGGAAGCTGGCGCTGCTGGTCGGGCCGGAAGGCGGCTTTTCCGATGACGAACGCAAGATGCTGCGGGCGCTCCCCTTCGTCACTGCCATCCCGCTCGGACCGCGCATCCTGCGCGCTGACACAGCAGCTGTAGCGGCGCTTGCGGTGATGCAGGCGACGGTCGGAGACTGGTAAGAGGCGTAAAGATCAATTCCTGTTGACCTGTGGCTCAGGATTTTTCGCTTGATCGGCTGCTGACATTTCGTCCATTTAGCGCCGGCGGGCTCCGAGAGCCGCAGAGGGGGCCCCATGGCGCGCGACACAACCGATTTCCGGCCAATCGAAGGCATCGACGAACTGGTCGAGCATCTGGCCGAAGGCAACAAGCCGCGCGACAAGTGGCGCATCGGGACCGAGCACGAGAAGTTCCCCTTCTATGTCGACGGCAACGCGCCGGTGCCCTATGGCGGCGAGCGCGGCATCCGCGCCATCCTCGAAGGCATGCAGCAAAAGCTCGGCTGGGACCCGATCATCGATGACGGCCGCATCATCGGCCTGGTCGAGCCGACCGGACAGGGCGCGATCTCGCTGGAGCCGGGCGGCCAGTTCGAGCTGTCGGGCGCGCCGCTGGAAACGATCCACCAGACCTGTCGCGAGGGCAATGCGCATCTGGCGCAGGTACGCGAGATCGCCGAGCCGATGGGCATCCGCTTTCTCGGCCTCGGCGGCAGCCCGAAATGGTCGCTGGCCGAGACGCCGAAAATGCCGAAATCGCGCTACGAAATCATGACCCGCTACATGCCCAAGGTCGGCACCAAGGGTCTCGACATGATGTATCGCACCTGCACCATCCAGGTGAACCTCGACTTCGAAAGCGAAGCCGACATGCGCCGCAAGATGCAGGTGTCGCTGAAGCTGCAGCCACTGTCGACGGCGCTGTTTGCCAACTCGCCCTTCACCGACAGCCGGCCGAACGGGCTGCAGAGCTGGCGCGGCGACATCTGGCGCGACACCGACAACCAACGCTCGGGCCTGCTCGAATTCTGCTTCTCGCCCGAGTTCGGCTTTGCCGACTATGTCGAATGGGCGCTCGACGTGCCGATGTATTTCGTCATCCGCGACGGCCACTATCACGACATGACGCACATCACCTTCCGCCAGTTCATGGCCGGCGTTGCCCGCAATGAAGTACCGGACGGACTGCCGACCATGGGCGACTGGGCGAACCATCTGTCAACGCTGTTCCCTGACGTCAGGCTGAAGCGCTTCCTCGAAATGCGCGGCGCCGATGGCGGGCCGTGGCGCCGCATCTGCGCGCTGCCGGCCTTCTGGGTCGGGCTGCTCTATGACGAGGCCGCGCTCGACGCCGCCGAGGCGCTGACTTCGAGCTGGACCTATGAAGAAACGCTGGCGATGCGCAATGCGGTGCCGGAACAAGGCATTTCCGCGCCGTTCCGCAACACGACGCTGCGTGAGATCGGCCGCGATGTAATGACCATTTCGCGCCTTGGGCTCAAAAATCGCGGCAGGAAAAACCGCGACGGCTATGACGAGACCTCGTTCCTCAACACGCTGGACGAAGTCGTGGCGCGCGGTACCACCAGTGCCGAGGAAATGCTGTCGGCCTACCACACGCGCTGGGGCGGCTCGATCGAGCCGGTGTTCATGGAATATGCGTATTAGCGTCGCGCCTCGAGCAGCGGCAAAAGCCGCTTCAATCGAACATCGAAACGAACTAGGTTCTCCCTCGAGGATTTCCCGGAGGAGAAACCGATGCCTACCTTGTTCGACATATTGGCGCAGGCGCAGAACGGCAACGGCATGCAGGCGCTTGCCCAGCAGTACGGGCTTTCCATGCAGCAGACGCAGGCGGCTGTCGCCGCTCTGCTGCCGGCCTTCTCGCAAGGGCTGCAACGCAACACCGCCGATCCCTATGGGCTAGGCGCCTTCATGACGGCGATGGCGAGCGGCCAGCACGCCAAATATTTCGAGGACGCGACCAGGGCTTTCTCACCGCAAGGCGTCAATGAGGGCAATGGCATTCTGGGTCATCTGTTCGGCTCGAAGGAGCTGTCGCGCGCGGTGGCCAGCCAGGCCGCGCAGGCGACCGGCGTCAGCCAGCAGATCTTGCAGCAGATGCTGCCGGCCATCGCTTCGATGGTGATGGGCGGATTGTTCAAGCAGACGACAGACCAGTTGACCGGGGGTCAGATGCAGGCCGCCGGTGGCTTCGGCGGCGGCAGCAATCCGCTCGGCGAGATCATCGAACAGATGATGCGGCAGGCGGGCGGCGGGGCACAGCCTGCGCCGCAGCCAGCACCCAATCCTTACGGTGAGAACCCGCTGGGCAAAGTGCTGCAGGACATGTTCGGCGGCGGCGCGCAACAGCCGCAAAGCCAGCCGCAACAGGCGCCCAACCCCTATGGCGACAATCCGCTGGGCAAGGTGCTGCAGGACATGTTCGGCGGTGGCGCGGCACAGCAACCGCAGGGCCGGCCGCAGCAGCCAACACAGCCGCAACAGACGCAGAGCCCTTACGGCGACAACCCGCTGGGCAAGATTTTTGAAGAGATGATGCGGCAAGGCGGTGGTGGCGGCTTCGGCCTGCCCGGTGGGCAGCCGGCGCCGCAGCAGCCGCAAGCACCCCAGCCGCGACAGGCACCGCAGGAGCGCGAGGCGCCGCAACCGCAGGCCAATCCGAGCGGCAGGCCACGCAATCCGTTCGACGATATTTTCGGCAAGATGTTCGAGACCGGCGCCCAGCAGCGCGACGACTATCAGAAGGGCGTGGAAACGATCTTCGACCAGTTCAAGCGGGACATGGACCGGCGGTAGTTGGCGGTAGTTGGGCGCTGACCTTCGCGGCTTCGGAGCAAGGAACGAAGCGAGCGGCGCAGACCGCAGGATGACGACGGAGCTTTAAAAGAAAAGCCCGGTCCTGGAGGAGGACCGGGCCAGTGTGCAGGCTGGCCGGCGGGGAACCGGCAGGGAGTGGGGAGCCTGCTATACTCGTTGGTCGCAGCGAGCCTGAGAAAGGTTCACGGCAACCGAAACAATGCGCCCGACATCACGCTATCTGGCGGGCGAGATCTTCGATCGTATCGGCACGATCGCTCGCAATCGCACGCAGCTTCACGGTCGGATCGGCGCCGAACGGCACATCGATGGCGACATGGAGGTCCGAGCGCGTCAGGCCGATATCGGCGAGTTCGGCGTCCGACATCTCGCCAAGGCGATAGAAGGCGCGGCGATTTTTCCAGGCCTGGTAGGCATTGAGAAGAGTGTTGGCCACGCGCGTCGCAACGGCCGGACGCGAGGTGATGCGCGAGGTCTCGGTGGCGAAATCAAACGTGGTCATGTCGGTCTCCTTCAGACTCGAACTGGACAAGACCAGGCGATCGGCGCTGGGGACAGCGGCCGTTCCGGTCTCGATTCACATGCTTTCATGTGGACAATGTGAATTTGCCACGCACCGATTGATTAATCCAACGAATGTTTCTAATCTTTAGCATCAACGCTAGTGATGGATTGGACCGATGAAAGCGCCACTCGATCTCGACCAGTTGCAGACCTTCATCTCGATTGCCGATACCGGCAGCTTCACCCGCGCGGCCGAGGAAGTGCTGCGCACGCAATCGGCGGTGTCGATGCAGATGCGCCGGCTGGAAGAGCGGATCGGCAAGCCGCTGTTCGAAAAGGACGGCCGCACCAACAGGCTGACCGAGGAAGGCGACAAGCTGCTCTCCTACGCGCGCCGCCTGCTCTATCTCAACCGCGAAACGCTGGCCGCCTTCGATGACCAGCGGCTCGAAGGCACCATCCGCATCGGCACCCCCGACGACTATGCCGACCGGTTCCTGCCCGAAATCATGGCACGCTTCACACGGTCAAACCCGCGCGTCGAACTGACCGTCATCTGCGAGCCTACGCCAGGCTTGGTCGAGCATATCAAGCGCGGCAATCTCGATCTTGCGCTGGTGACGCACAAGGATACGCGCGGCCAGTCGGAAGTGGTGCGGCGCGAGCCGCTGCTATGGGTGACCTCGGCCAACCATGCCACGCACGAACAGGAAGTGCTGCCGATGGCCTTCGGCCGGCCGAACTGCATCTGGCGGCGCGCCGCCGTCGATGTGCTCGACCGGCAAAGCCGCGACTATCGCATCCTCTTCACCAGCTTCTCGGCGACCGTCATCACCGCCGCGGTGCTGTCGGGGCTGGCGATCTCGGTGCTGCCGGAATGCGCGCTGCGGCCCGGCATGCGAGTGCTGGGCGAAGCCGACGGTTTTGGCGCGCTGCCCGACTGCCGCATCGGCATCATGCGCGGCCAGACCTCGCGGCCCGAAATCGTCGACGCGCTGGCCCGGCACATCTCGGAAAGCCTCGACAATATTTCCGTGCCGCTCGGCGAAGAAACGGGAAGCTTCGATTTCGCCTCGCTCGCCTTCGCCAAGATGAAGCGGAGCAAGCCGAACCAGATCCTGCCTGGCTGGTAGGAACGATCAGGCCGACGCTGCCGCCTCCGTCGTTGCGTTGGCCGACGACAGGCCGGGCAGCGCCACCAATTGCGCCGGCTCCAGCGGCGGCGACAAGAGGTAGCCCTGCAGCTGCTGGCAGCCCATGGCGACCAGCAGCGCCTTTTGCACCTCGGTCTCTACGCCCTCGGCGGTGACCTCGACCTTGAGCGCGCCGGCGAGATCGATCAGCGCCTTGACGATGGCGCCCGAATTGCCGTCGCCGTCGAGAAGCCGCACGAAGGAGCGGTCGATCTTGAGCTTGTCGATGGCATGGCGGCGCAGATAGCTCAGCGACGAATAGCCGGTGCCGAAATCGTCGAGCACAATGCCGACGCCCGACTGGCGCAAGGCTGCCAGAGCCGCTCTGGTGGTGTCGTTGTTTTCCAGGAGAACGTTTTCGGTGATCTCGAGCTGCAGGCGCTTCGGCGCCAGTCCCGTTTCGGCGAGGATCGAGGCAACCTCTTCGGCAAAGCCGGCGTCGCGCAATTGCAGCGGCGAGACATTGACGGCGAGCCACGGCAGTTTGGTCTTCACGGCGAAGCGGCAGGCTTCCAGCAGGGCCCATGCGCCGAGCTGCCCGATCATGCCGCGTTCCTCGGCGATGGCGATGAACTGCGCTGCCGGCAATGCGCCATGGACCTCATGCGCCCAGCGGATCAGCGCCTCGGCGCCGACAATGGTCTTGCCGTCGCTGGCAAAGACCGGCTGGTAGGCGAGCTTGATACCGGTGCCGCCGTTCAGCGCGCTGCGCAGCTCGCTCTCGACCTTGCGCTTGCGCAGCAAAAGGTCGTCCATGTCGCCGGCGAAGACCTGGTAGCGGCCACGGCCGTTCTTCTTGGCTTCGTAGAGCGCGATGTCGGCCTTGCGCAGCAGATCGTCTGCATCGGCATCAGAGCCTGTCGACAAGGCTATGCCGATGCTGGCGCTGATAAAGACCTGATCGTCCATCAGCTTGAACGGCTCCTGCAGTTTCTGCAGCACCCTCTCCGAAATATCCTCTGCGTTCCTGACGTCGCGGACATCGATCAGAATCACCGCGAATTCGTCGCCACCCAGCCTTGCCACCGTGTCCACGTCGCGAACCGTATGCTGAAGCCTGGCCGCCGTCTGGCGCACGAGTTCGTCGCCTGCCGGGTGACCAAGCGTGTCGTTGACATGCTTGAAGCGATCGAGATCGAGATAAAGCAGCGCCACCTTGCTTTCATTGCCGGAGGTAAGCAAGGCACGCCGCAGCCTGTCCTCGAACAGTGCCCGGTTGGGCAGGCCGGTGAGCGTGTCGTGAAAGGCGAGATATTGCGCCTGGGCCTGGCTGGTCTGCAGCGCCGATGATGCTCGGCGCAGACGCCGGAGCAGAAAGGCCAGCACGCTCGCCGCGAGCAGCGCGGCCAGAGCCAGGGCCGGGCTGGCCTTGCCCACCAGCGTCAGGCCGGGCCGTTCCTGGTCCCAGGCAATATAGCCGAGGATGACACCCTGTTTGTCGATAAGCGGAATGGCAGCCGAGCCAAGCGGCTGAGCCATCGGCAGGAGATGCGCCCCCGCCAGCAGATATTTCTGCGCGATCTTGCCGATCACCGCGTCGTTGATGAACTCTATGGAGACATGCAGATATTCGCTGCCGGATGCCTGGGTGACGCGATCCGAACTCGGCACCAGAGGCATGACGCTGAGTATGGCAGGCTGACCGCCAAGCGAGACCAGATCGTCGGCAACGAATTTTGCGCCGGCCTGGCTTGCGTCCTTGCTCATCATCTGGCGCAACCTGGCGATGGTCGGCCGCAAAGCGGGTTCGTCCTCGCCAAAGACGGCAGGCGACACGACCTTGCCTTCGCGCATGGCGTGGACCGGCCGGTTGGCGTTGTCCAGCACATAGACCCGGTTGTGGCCGTAATACGAGTACATCCAGACGCTGAAATTCTCGGCCATCCAGGTCTGGTTGCCGGCCTTGGCGTTTATAACGGAATCATCCCAGACGGCGACGCTTTCCTGCTCGCGCTTTACCGCGGCGATCTGGTCCTGCAGGCCGTTGGCAAGGAAAACCTTCTCCCGCTCGAGCGAGACCCGGTCGGCCTGCATGGTGGCGTAAAGGCCGAAGCCGACAACGATGGCCAGTGCAAAAACGGCAAGCGTCAGCACCGTCAGGGTGACCTGGAACGTCAACGGGCTGCGTTGTTTGCGGGCGCTCATGCGTCCTCCTTGGCCCAGAGTCAATCAGGCCAGGCTTAAGATCAAGTTATGGAATCTTGACGCGGAGCGACAACAGCCGCTCAATCGGCCGATGAGCGACGCAGAATCCGAATCACGAACCAATGCCACCGAATACACGGTGAGCGAGATTTCCGGCGCGCTGAAGCGCACGGTCGAGGATGTCTTCGGCCATGTGCGGGTGCGCGGCGAAATTTCCGGCTATCGCGGGCCGCACTCTTCCGGCCATGCCTATTTCACCCTGAAGGACGACCGCGCGCGGCTCGATGCCGTGGTCTGGAAAGGCACGATGAGCCGGCTGAAATTCCGTCCCGAAGAGGGGATGGAGGTGATCGCCACCGGCAAACTCACCACCTATCCCGGCAAATCCAACTACCAGATCGTCATCGACAATCTAGAACCCGCCGGCGCCGGGGCGCTGATGGCGCTTTTGGAAGAGCGCAAGCGGCGACTGCAGGCCGAAGGACTTTTCGATGCCGGCCGCAAGCGGCGGCTGCCGTTCATGCCGCGCACCATCGGCGTCGTCACCTCGCCGACCGGATCGGTGATCCGTGACATCATCCATCGCATCAAGGACCGCTTTCCTCTGCATGTGCTGGTCTGGCCGGTAAGAGTCCAGGGCGAGACGGCGGGGGCGGAAGTGACGGCCGCCGTCAACGGCTTCAACGCGCTGGCCTGGGATGGCGCGATTGCCCAGCCCGACCTTCTGATCGTGGCGCGCGGCGGCGGCAGCCTCGAGGACCTCTGGGGGTTCAACGATGAAGGGCTGGCGCGCGCCGTCGCCGCCTCGCGCATTCCGGTGATTTCGGCCGTCGGGCACGAGACCGACTGGACCTTGATCGACCTCGTCGCCGACATGCGCGCACCGACGCCGACAGGTGCGGCGGAGATCGCGGTGCCGGTGAAAGCGGACCTCGAAGCGACACTAGCCAGTCTTGGCGCACGTCTCAAAGCAGCCACCTTGCGCAATTTCGAACGCAAGCGGCAGGCCTCGCGTGCGGCGGCCCGGGCACTGCCCTCACCCGACCAGTTGCTGGCGCTGCCGCGACGGCGGCTGGACGAGGCGGCCAGCCGGCTTAGCCGGGGGCTGATGGTCTCCACCGAAAGAAAGCGAGCTCGGTTCTTCGCCGTGAAGCTCACTCCGGCAACGCTGTCGCGGCGGATTGCCGAGGCGCGACGAACCAACGACCGCAACCTTTTGCGCGCCCAGGGGGCGCTGCGCGCATTGGCGAGAGCCCGGCGCGCGGAACTCAATCGCGCAGCGGATCAACTGCCAAAATGCGCAAAAGCATCCCTGCAACGGCACAGGCAGCAACTGGCTTTGCTGCAAGGCCGCATTACGATCGAGCCAACGGCACGGCGGCAAACCGTGCAGAGGGATCTGCTGACAGCTTTGACGAGACGCGGCACGCAAGCGGTACTGCTCAGGCTGGAGCGACTGCGCGGCCGCATTGTCCAATCCGAGAGGCTGATGGCAACGCTGTCGCACAAGGCTGTGCTGGCCCGCGGCTTCGCGCTGGTCAAGGATGCCGACGGCGCGGTGATCAAACTGGCAGTTGATGTGACGCCGGGCGCTGGCCTGCAGCTGGAGTTCGCCGACGGCATCGTAAATGCGGTCGCGACCGGCGACGCCGAGCGGGTGCAGGCCGTTGCCAAACCAGCGGCCACGCCGCCCGCCAGCAAACCCGCCGCAAAGCCGGCGGCCAGCAAACCGAAAGAACCGGGCAATCAGGGCTCGCTTTTTTAGAGGACCGCATGACCGGACATGACCCGCATCTTCAAACGCCGGCGGGCAAGCCGCGCGCCCGTGCTTTCGGCATTGCCTTCGAGGGCACGCCGGGCGGCTTCAACGCCATCACCGATGTGCCCGGCGTATCGGTCGGCTATGCGACGCTGATTTCCGGCGAGGGTCTGCTCGAGGTTGGCACGGGGCCGGTGCGCACCGGCGTCACCGCCATCCTGCCGCGGCCGTTGGCTGAGCTCGCCACGCCGGTGTTTGCCGGTGTCTTCAGCCAGAACGGCAATGGCGAGTTGACGGGGTCGCACATTATCGAGGAAGTCGGCGCCTTCAACCTGCCGGTCACGATCACCAACACGCATTCCTGCGGCGTTACCCGCGACGGCACGCTGCGTTGGATGCAACGCGTGCTGCCGCCGGCGCTCGACAGCGGCTGGGGCCTGCCGGTTGCGGCGGAGACCTATGATGGTTTCCTCAACGACATCAACGGTCATCACGTCGGCTTCGAAGATGTCGAAGCCGCGCTCGACGGTGCCGCCGGTGGAGCGATCGAGGAAGGCAGTGTCGGCGGCGGCACCGGCATGATTGCCTTTGGCTTCAAGGCCGGCTCGGGCACGGCATCGCGCATCGTCGAGTGGCAGGGCATCAGGCATACGGTCGGCGTATTCGTGCAGGCGAATTTCGGCAAGCGGCGCAATTTCACACTGCGCGGCGCCCGCGTCGGGCCTGATCTGGTAGAGCCGGCGATGCGCGAAGGCACGCCGCGTGCCGAAAAGGGCTCGATCATCGCCATCGTCGCCACCGATGCGCCATTTCTGCCGCACCAGATGAAGCGGCTGGCAAAGCGCGTGCCGCTCGGCATCGCCATGACAGGCGGCTTCGGCTACCACAGTTCGGGCGACATTTTTCTGGCCTTCACCACCGCCAATCCGCAAGCAGCACTTGCACCATCGGGACGAACCGCAAACGTCGCTTACATCCCGGACGTCGATATCGATCCGTTCTTCGATGCGGTGGCGCAAGGCGTAGAGGAGGCGATTCTCAATGCAATGGTCGCCAATGAGGATATGAGCGGACGCGACGGCAATTTCGTGCCGGCGCTGCCGAAGGCCTGGCTGAAAGATCGATTTGGATAGAGGACAAGGCCTGGCGGCGCCAGGCCTGTTGCGTCACGGCTTGGCCGCGTTGCTCTGGTCGGCCTCGGCCGCCTCTTCGAGCCGCGATGCGATCAGTTCCTGGATGTCGCCGACTTCTTCCTGGATATCTTCCAGCGGAATGCCGACCTCAGCGGCCTTGGCCGCGCACTCCTTGGCGAGGGTCTCGGCCTGCTTCTCGATCTTTACCGGCGAGTGCTGGCAGTGGACCTTTTCACCGATCCATCCGCGCAAGAACTCGATCGCATGTTCACTCATACTGCTTTTCCCTGGCGGCTATGCCGGTTGGTAACCGTAAACGTCCGCACCCGGTAAAGGATGCATGCTGCCATTCGAACCGAGTCGGCTTCGCCCGGCAAGTTGATCTTGTCGGAGGTCCGAAGAGCCGAATGAAGGGAAGGGTTCAATGAGCACGTTCTGATTGTTTGATAGAGTGGTACGTTGGCCGGGATCGGCTTCGGCTCTATGCTGTTGTTCTTACGATCTTTTCCTGCTGTCGACGGCCGATTTGTATCACAATAGGGATCACAACGCGTAACACATTTTCTGCTGCTTCGTGGTACACAGCCACAGCTACACGGTCGAAGCCGCCGCTATATAGTGACATCATTATGCGATGTCGACTCTATCAGCCATCCTGCTTCCTTCCGCCGCGCTGTGTCAAACGTCATCCCCGTCCAGTATGGAGATCGGATGGCCCCGGAGGGCGTATGAAGATGTTGATTTTATTGCGTTTCGTGAGCCAAAATCAGAAAGCTCTCGTCAGCGTCACCCCGCTCGACTGCCTCCGCCACACTCAGCGCCTCCGACGTCGATTCCTTGCACGTAACGCGCGGGCCGGATGAACGACAACATTGGCGCTTTGGCAGCGCGCTCCTGCTAAGGACGATGTCTCGATGCGACAAGCTCTGCCTTGCGCTGCGCCGTCTCCAGCCCGATTGAGATGAAGGCGCGCGCATGCCGGGCCAGTTCCATATTGTCGGCCCACAGATTGCGCCAGATCGCGGTCTTCCGTGAGAGGTTCTCGTCGACGATCTTCGACGAGAAGGATTCAAAGCTGAGGTCGTCCCTATAGCCGATTGCGGTCAGCGCATCGAAGATGGCGGCAAAGTCGATATTGCCGGTGCCGAGGAAACCGCGATGGCTCTCGCCGATATGGACATAGCCGATCTTGTCAGCGGCATGGCGGATAGCCAGTCCGACATCGGCCTCCTCGATGTTCATGTGGAAGGTATCGAGATGCAGGAAGATGTTGTCGGAGCCGGTGTCCGCGATGAAGGCCAGGCCTTGTGAAGCGGTGTTGAGCAGATTGCTTTCGAAGCGGTTGACGATCTCCAGATTGAGCGTGACGCCGGCGGCCTTGGCCGTCTCCGCAACCTTCGCAAGTGTCCCCGCGCTGCGGTTCCACTGATCGCGCGTCGGCGCCTGCGTCTGCAAGCCGTGGCTGGTGCTGAGGATGCCGCCAATCTTCTGGCCGCCGAGATCGCGGGTGAGCGCGATCGTCTCGTTGAGGATCTCGACGCCGCGCGCGGCAACCGCCTTGTCGGCACTCGAAATGTCGCCGTCGGCCGGCAGGCCGATGCTGATCGCGACGCCGAGCTTGAGGTCGGCGATGCGCCTGGCCAACCCGCCAACGTCGACATTGGCCGGGTCAAGATAGGAGAACTCGATCAGGTCGAAGCCGGCCTCTCTGGTGTTGGCCAGCGTGCGTTCGAGGTCGCCTTGCGCCGAGCTCGCCGACCAGACGAAGGAATGAATACCGATGCGCGACATGATCGTCTCCCGTTTCTGGAATTGAGATGCGGCCGGGTTGCCCCGGCCGCATCGGCCTTGGGAGGCTTAGCGGGCTGCGGTCCAGCCCTTGTAGTCTTTCAGGTTCTCGGCCGTGATCAGCTTCGGGTCGAGCAGCACGGTCGGCTCCGCCGGCTTCTTGCCGGCAAGCAGCTCAGCCGCCATCGTCAGCGACTGGCCAGCCATCACGTAGGGATCCTGCGAAGCCGAGGCCTTGATCATCGAGGTGCCGGAAGCGAGTTCCTTCTCGATATCGGGAGCGCCATCCACTGCGGTGAAGATGAACTCCGAGCGATTGAGCTGCTTGGCCGCAAGCTGGGCGCCGATCGCCGTCGGATCGTTGATGGCAAACACCGCATCGATCTTGTCGAAGCGGGTGAGCAGCGACTGGAAGACCTTCAGGCCGCCGTCGCGCGAGCCTTCGGCATTCTGATCGTCGGAGAGGATCTTGATGTCGGGGTGTTTTGCAAGGACGTCCTTGCAGCCCTTCACCCGCTCCAGGATCGACGACGACGCGGGGCCGTTGAGGATAACGTAGTCGCCCTTGCCGCCGGTGTGGTCGACCAGATACTGGCAGGCCTCTTCGCCGGCCTTGACGTTGTTGGTCATGACGGTGACGTCGGCGCCTGGCGCCGAGACGTCGAAGGCGGCAACGACGATGCCCGCTGCTTGCGCCTTCTTCACCGCCGGGCCGATCGCCTTGGCATCGACCGCATTGAGCATGATCACGTCGACCCCGGCGGCGATGAAGGAATCGACCTGAGAGACCTGCTTGTTGAGGTCGTAGTCGGCCGACACTGAGGTTACCTCGACCTTCGGGTTGATCTTCTTGGCCGCGTCCTCGATGCCCTTGATGGTGGCGACGAAGAAGGGGTTGCCGAGCAGGCCGACCGAGATGCCGACCTTGTTGAGGTCCTTGGCCGATGCGGGCGCGATGGCGGCGGCCGCGAGTGCGACGCCGCAGAGCAGTTTAGCGATGGTCTTCATTGCTTTCCTCCAATTGCCCCGCGCCTCTCACGGTGCGTTACACAAACCGGTCGTTTACGCCGGCGACCAAGGTCAATCACGTTCTCGCTCCTGCCTGGAGCCTGTAGCGGTCGAGGGCGACTGCCACGATGATGACCAATCCCTTGATGATGTACTGCCAGATGTCCGAGACACCGGCCAAGATGAGCCCGTTGGATAGCACCGCTATGATCAGGCCACCGATCAGCGTACCCCAGATCGAGCCGACGCCGCCGACGAAGCTGGTGCCGCCGAGAATGACCGCGGCAATGGCGTCGAGTTCGTAAGACTGCCCAAGCTGCAGCCCGTTGGCCGCATAGAGCCGGGCCGCTGACATGGCGCCGCCAAGGCCGGCCAGCAGGCCGGAAACGCCATAGACAAAGAGCAGCACCAGCGGCACCTTGATGCCGGTCAGCCGCGCCGCTTCGGCATTGCCGCCGACGGCATAGATCCAGGTGCCGAGCACGGTGCGCTTGAGCACCAGCCAGGACAGCACCACGACCGACAAGGCGATGATGACCAGCCAGGGAACGCCGAACAGCGTACCGTTGCCGATGAAGTCGAACGGCAGGTCCGAGTTGAACACCGTGGTGTCCTGGCCGAGCAGGCGGGCGACGCCGCGCACAGCGGTCAGCGACCCCAGCGTGACGATGAAGGGCGGCAGTCTGATATAGGCGATCAGCAGCCCGTTGATGACGCCGAAGCCGAGGCCGACGAGAATGGCCGCCGGCACGCCCAGCAGTCCCCAATCAGGCACCAGCGACACCATCACCGCCACCATCGCCGAGGCGGCAAGTATCGAGCCGACGGACAGGTCGATCCCGCCGGTCAGGATGACGAAGGTCATGCCCGCTGCCAGCACAATGTTGATCGACGATTGCTGCATGACGATCAGCAAATTGGTCTGGGTGAAGAAGCGCGCGTTCATCAACTGAAAGCCGACCGCCAGCAGGATCAGGATCGGCAGCATACCAAGGGCGGCGAAGGCGGTGCGCAACCGCCGGCTCCTGCCGACAGCCTGGCCACTGATCTCGGTCGCCTTGTCGGTCATCCCTTGGCCGCTCCCGTTGCAAGTTCCATAATTGCTTCCTGGCGCAGCGGCTGGTCTTTGGACGCCGTAACCTCGCCGGCAATCGTGCCGTCGCGCATTACCAGCACGCGGTCGGCAACGCCGATCACCTCCGGCAGTTCGCTGGAGATCATCAGGATGGCGATGCCCTTTTTGGCGAGATTGTCGATCAGCCGGTAGATTTCCGACTTCGCTCCGACATCGACGCCGCGCGTCGGTTCATCCAGGATGACCACTTGCGGCTCGGTCTCGAGCAGGCGGGCAAGCAACACTTTCTGCTGGTTGCCGCCCGACAGCGAACCCGCATTAGCCTGTACCGACCTGGTGCGGATGGAGAGATCCGAAACGGCCGTGGCAGCACGTCTCTCGGCGGCTTTGAAATCGCGCAAGCCGCCGGGCCGCGCATCCCTGGCCAGCACGCCCATGCTGATGTTGTCGGATATCGACATGTCGAGAAACAGGCCGAGTTCCTTGCGGTCTTCGGTGAGATAGGCGATGCCGGCATTCAGTGCCTCGCTTGGCGAGCCGATGGTTACTGGCTTGCCGTCGAGTTCCAGCGTGCCGGCGATGCGTCTGTCGGCACCGAAGATCAGTCGCGCGAGTTCGGTGCGGCCCGAGCCGACAAGGCCAGCCAGAGCCAGCACCTCGCCCTTGTACAGTTCGAAGGAGCAGTTCTTCAGGAGATTGCCGTCCGCCATGCCGCGCACCGACAAGGCGACCGCGCGCTTGTTGTCCGGCGGGCGATGATCCTTCCTGTAAAAAGCGGACAGGTCGCGGCCAACCATCATCGAGACGAGGCGCGAGGCGTTCAGCTCGGCACGCTCGAGTGTGCCGACATAGCCGCTGTCGCGCAGCACGCTGACACGGTCGGCCAACTGGTAGACCTCTTCCATGCGGTGGCTGATGTAGATGATGGCGATGCCTTGCGACTTCAGCGTCGCGATGACCTCGAAGAGACGGTCGGTCTCGCGCGAGGTCAGCGAGGTGGTTGGCTCGTCCATGACGATGATGCGCGCGCTGGTCGAAAGCGCGCGGGCGATTTCGACCAGCTGACGCTCGCCGAGCGACAGGCTGGAAACCTGAGCCCGTGCGGAGAAGGACACGCCGAGACGCTTGATGATCTCATTGCTGCGCCGGTAGCATTGGTCGCGGTCGACGATGCCGAAACGCCTCGGCTCATTGCCGAGGAAGATGTTCTGCGCGACCGTCAGGTTGGGCGCCAGCGACAGTTCCTGATAGATAACCGCAATGCCGTGAGCCCGCGCCTTGATCGGGTCGCCGGTGGCGACCGGCACGCCGTCGATCAGTATCTCGCCGCCGGCATCAGGCCGATAGGCGCCGGACAGCACCTTCATCAAAGTCGACTTGCCAGCACCGTTTTCACCCATCAGCGCATGGACTTCGCCGGCATGGACGGTCAGCGACACGTCCTGCAAGGCGCGGACTGGCCCGAACGTCTTCGAGATGTGCCGCATTTCCAGCACTGGCTGGCGCGTGACTTCGGCCTGAGCAGCGACAATCACCGTGCGCCTCCCGCTGCCGCGCGGGGGATGCCCTGCTCGCCGATGAGGCCACGCCATGTGTCGCGATATCGGGCAAGTCCGGTGAAGCTTGCGGCACGCACGGGCTCCGGCACTTCCGCGGCAAATTCGCGGCCGACGGTCTCGAAGGCCAGCGCCGCCGCCCCGGTGGCGCTGCCCTCCAGTGTGGCCCCTTGCAGGAAGGCCTGGCTGGGACGCAGTTGCGCCACTAGCCCGGCGAGCAGGCCGCCAGCGTTCAGTCCGCCATCGACGATCACGGTGTTGTCCGAATGGATCTGGTCGAGGCAGAGGTCGACCATCAGCGCGACGTAGAGCAGCGCCACGGCTGCGCGTTCCTCGGCGCTTGGCATGCGGCCGACCAATTTGCCGGCGCGGCCGGGCATTGGTCCGCCCGGCGCGAAGCTCGGCAGCGCCATGCTGCCGGCGTTGATCACCCGCTGCACTGCCGCCGGCGCGATCGCGCCTTGCCAGCCGTCGCTGATCGTGGCGAATTCGCGCCCGCCCATGAAGCGGATGGTCGGCACAGGGCCGCCGTCGATATCGACATTGACCAGCATGTCGCGCTGGCCATCGAGCGCGTCGAGCAGGCAATCCGGATTAAGCACGACGACCCAGGTGCCGGTCGAGACGACGGTGACCGGGCCAAGCTCCTGCCGGCGATAGGCATGGAGCGCGGCATTGCTGTCATGGACACCATTGTGGATGGCGATCCGCCGCTTCGTGTCGCCGAGGCGTTGCTCGCCGACAACCGAGCCCGCCCGCTCGAAAGCGGGCATCCGGTCGCGCCAGCCCTCAATATCGACCAGCGAACTGAAGTCGCGCTTGCGCGGCGCCCATAAATGCGAGTGGCAGCCGAGATAGGACACTTCCGAGACCGCCCGGCCGCCAAACCGCCAGCTCCAGTATTGTGGATAGCCGAGGATCGATTTCGCGGCCGTGAATGCACCGGGTTGCACCGCCTGTAGCCACAGCATGTGGCGACCGTAGTTGAAGCCGAGCGGCAATCGCGGCGAGAAGGTCTCGGTGAAATCCGGAACGAGGCGATCAATTTGCGCGGCAATATCAGCCGGCGGCTCTTGCTCATAATCGAGTATCGGATGCGTCAGCGCCGCCTCGTCGACCAGGGCAAAGGTGCAGCCATGGCCCGACACCATCACGCCCTGTACGCCATGGACGTCGGAGGCCTCGCTTACGGCGCGAACCGCCCAACTGTGAAGTGCTGCCTCATCAAGCACGCTGAAGCCATCTTTGCGCATCCAGTTCGGCCGGGTCCGGCGCTCGTCGACGATGCGCCCGTCCTGAGCGAAGACGAACAGCTTCGAATTGGTCTTGCCGAAATCGAGGACGGCCATCTTCACTGGATGGCTCCCGAAGCCGAAGCGATGCGCACCATGACGCCCGCGTCTTCCAGCATGCGCGCGTCGACGTCGGACAGGCCGTCATCGGTCACCAGCGTGCCGATGCGCGACAAGGGCAGCGCGATGTTACGGGCGTGGATCGACAGTTTGCGGCTGTCGGCCAGCACCACGATCTGGTCGGCACACAGGCTGAGATCGGCGATGGAGCGGACCAGCAGCGGGTGCGATTCCAGCACGCCCTCCTGGCCAAGGCCTTGCGCGCCGAGAAAGAACTTCGATGCGTAGAACGGCTCCGCCTGGGTCGGTGAATGGATGATGCCCGGCTCACGATGCAGATCGCCGCCGGCAACGGTCAGGCTGCAATGGCCGTGGTCGCTCAGATAGGCCGCGAGCGGCATCGAATTGGTATAGAGACGGATGCTGCGCTCAGCCAGCTTGACCCCAAGGTGGAAGCAGGTCGAACCGCCATGCACGATGACCGCATCGCCGTCGCGCACCATCGTGGCCGCGAGAGCGGCGATCTGCCGCTTGGCCTCGACCGCGAGGTCGCGGTTCTCGTCATAGGGCCTGGCATAGGCAACACCCGCCTGTGAAGCGCCGTCGAGCGCCGAGATGCCACCATAGACCTTCCGTGCTTCACCGGCCTCGTCGATCTTGTCGATGTCGCGCCGCACCGTCGCCGCCGACACGCCGAGCTGCTCCTGCAGTTCGCGCACCGACGCGAAGGGGCGATCCCGCAGCAACTCGACGATCTGACGCTGGCGGCCGGAGTCGCTCAATCGTTTTCCTCCCAGGAGCCGTTTTTGCCACGGCATTTGACGTAACTTACTCAACATCTTTCCGATTGCAAGAACCTTTGATGACATTAGATCACTATTGACGTAAGTCGCTCGCATCTGCGATACACATCAACATCCCACGACGGGTATCCGAAGCTGCGAGGCTGACGGAGCTGATAGAGGAAATGCGCCATGGCGAGCTATGCGGATGCGCAGGAAATGGCTGCTTTGCGGGCGCTTTCGGCCAGCATCGGGCGCAATCCAAATCTGACCCAGGCCGCCGGCGGCAACACCTCGCTGAAAGCCGGCGACACGCTGTGGATCAAGGCTTCCGGCACATGGCTGAAGGATGCGCTCTCCGAAGACATCATGGTCCCGGTGGCGATGGCGCCGCTGCTCAGGGCTGTCGAACAGCGCGACAGCGCCGCCGACCAGCCGCAGATCTTCGCCATCGAGACGCTCAACGCCCGGCGCCTGCGCCCTTCGATTGAAACCACCGTTCACGCGCTGATGCCGCAGCGCGTCGTCCTGCATGTCCATTGCGTCGAAACCATTTCGCTGGCGGTACAGGCCAATTGCGAGGTGGAAGCCGCCAGACGCCTTGATGGTCTCAAATGGGCGTATGTTCCTTATTTCCGGCCAGGCCTGCCGCTTGCCCAGGGTATTGCCGAGCGGCTTCAGGCTGGGGTCGACGTGCTGATCCTTGCCAATCACGGGCTGGTCGTTGCGGCCGATACCGTCGCCGAGGCCGAAGTGCTGCTGCGCCGCGTCACGCTGCTTCTGGCGCGGCCGGCGCGCCAAGTGGCGGAACCGGATGTTGCGGGATTGGCGGCGCTGGCCGGGAAAACCGGTTACAGGCTGCCGGCGGAAATCGAGGCGCACGCGGTCGCCATCGATCCCGAAAGCCGCCGCATGGCGTCCGGGGGCAGCCTCTACCCCGATCACGTCATCTTTCTGGGTCGGGGGTCGGTGGTGGCAAAGCCCGGTGAGGATGTGCCGCGCGTCATCGAGCGGTGCGGTACAAACCCCGTGGCGATCCTGTTTCCCGGGCTGGGCGTGCTGATGCGCGGCGATGCCAGTGCGGGCGCCGACGCCATGCAACGCTGCCTTGCCGACGTGACGGCACGCATCGACATTGCAGCGCGGCTGAACTACCTCACCGCCGCCGAGAACGATGAACTGGTCAACTGGGACGCCGAGAAGTATCGCCAGAAACTCAATGCCGCCAGCCGCTGACACGCCGCTTGCCATAGGCATCGACATCGGCACGTCCGGCGCGCGCGCGGTCGCCATGCGTCCGGATTTTTCCATTGCCGCGCGTTCCGCCGTTTCGCTCGAGTTGTTTGGCCGGAATGCCCGCGACCCTGCAGTGTGGTGGTCAGCGGTCGGCGCAGCGCTGGCGGAACTGCTTTCGGGCATCGACCGAACAGCGGTCCGGTCGATCGCTGTTGACGGCACTTCAGGTACGTTGCTGCCGGTCGACGGCGCCGGGCGGCCGCTGGCCGAGCCGCTGATGTACAACGATACGGTCGCCGACAACGCCATTCTGGTCGCGATCGCTCGCGAAGCCCCAGCGACCAGTGCCGCACTTGGGGCGACGTCCGGTCTCGCCAAGGCGCTCTGGTTCCAGCGCACGCCCGGTGTTGCCGCGGTGCTGCATCAGGCGGACTGGATCGCGGGACAATTCTCCGGTCGCTTCGATGTCAGCGACGAGAACAATGCCTTGAAAACCGGTTACGACATCACGGCCCGCTGCTGGCCGGACTGGATTGCGGCCACCGAAATGCGCATGGAGTTGCTGCCCGGTATCGCCAGGCCGGGCGATGTCGTCGGCAAACTCACCGCGGATGCCGCGGATATGTTCGGCTTACCGCGCGAAATCGCCGTCGTCGCCGGAACGACCGATGGCTGCGCCTCGTTCCTGGCGACAGGTGCCGCGGCAATGGGCGACGGCGTCACCGCGCTGGGGTCGTCGTTGACCGTCAAGATCCTGTCCGACCGGCCTATCTCGGCGCCACGCTTCGGCATCTACAGCCATCGGCTTGGAGATGTCTGGCTGGCGGGCGGCGCATCGAACTCCGGCGGCAAGGTGCTGACACAGCATTTCCCTCTGGCGCGCATCGTCGAGCTGAGCATGGCGATCGACCCGATGACCGAGACCGGCCTCGACTACTATCCTCTTGCCACTGCAGGCGAACGCTTTCCGATCGCCGATCCGGCACTGCCGCCGCGTCTTGTGCCGCGACCGGTGGAGGACGCCGACTATCTGAAAGCCATGTTGGAGGGTATCGCCGCGATCGAGGCGCTCGGCTATGACAGGCTCGCCGAGCTCGGCGCTCCGCAGCTGACGTCGGTCAGAAGCGTCGGCGGCGGTGCGGCGAATGCCGCCTGGACGGCGATCCGGCAGCGCAGACTTGGTGTTGATTTCCTGCCGGCGCTTTCGGACGAAGCCGCCGCCGGCACAGCGCGGCTGGCGCTGATGGGCGCAAGCGCGGCGGGGCTTCTATGAGCGCGAAAACAGTCGAACACCTCAACGGCGTCAACCAGCTGGCCGAGCGCTATGATTTTTTCCTGCTCGATCAGTTCGGCGTGCTGCATGACGGCGCCAGCCCCTATCCAGGGGCAGTGGAAGCACTGTCGGCGCTGAAGCGCGCCGGCAAGACCATTGTGCTGATCTCGAACTCCGGCAAGCGGGCGGGGCCTAACGAGAGCCGGCTGCTAAAGCTCGGCTTCGAACCGGGAAGCTGGGACCATTTTGTTTCTTCCGGCGAGGTCGCGTGGGAGTTCTTCCACGACATGGCGGTATCCGGAAAGCTACTGCCAAACACGAAATGCCTGTTGATAAGCCGCGACGATGACCGCTCGGCGATCGAAGGTCTGCCGTTCGCATTGACCAAGGACGGTGACGATGCCGGGCTGGTGCTGATTTCGGCCAGCGAGGGCGACCGCTATGATCTTGAGCACTATCGCCGACTTCTTGCGCCGGCTGCGGTGCGGCAGGTGCCATGCTTCTGCACCAACCCTGACAAGATCATGCTGACGGCAGTGGGGCCGCGCTTCGGTGCCGGCCGGCTGGCGGATCTCTACGAGGACCTCGGTGGTAGCGTCACGCGTATCGGCAAGCCTTACCCCACTATATTCGGCGCCGCACTAGCGCTGGCAGGCAATCCAGACCGCGGCACTGTGGTCTGCGTCGGCGACAGTGTCGAACACGACATCGCTGGCGGACTTGCTGCCGGCGTGGCCACGGTGCTGGTTCTGTCAGGAATATTGGCGGACACACCTGACCTGTTCGACCTGTTCGACACGATGGACGCATACCCGGATTACACCATGGATGGCTTCAGGTTTCGCTGATTTGATTCACCCCGCAGCGCTCGCGCCCGAATCCGGCCTCAACGCCTCGTGGCCGGCGAGCATTGGCCGGCTGGCTCAAGGCTGCCGAACAGCGCGGATCCAGTCGAGCCGCGCGGCTGGAATGAGGCCGTAATTGTAGAAATTGATGCCGTCGACACCGGGCGCCAGCGCTGGCTTCACCTTGGCCGCAAGAATGTCGGGGCGGGCCATTTCCGGATAGAACAGCCGGTAGCCGGCGCCGAGGAATTTGTCCGCGCCCAGTGCCGCACGGCCGGCCGCCATCAGGCTGGCGACATCGCCGGCCTGCATGTCGTAGGCGCACAGGATCGCCCCGTCGCAGACCTTGCCCAGCGCTGCCAGATCGCAACCGCCAAGCCAGCCGTCTTTCAGATCGATAATAACGACCCGCGTCGTGGGATCGGCTACCTCGCGCAGTTCGGCGACCAGGCTGGTCACTGGCTCGAATCGCCACAAGAGATAGGCATGGAGCTCCGGCCAGGGGGCAAAGGCGTCGATGCCGCAGGCGGGAAAATCGGGAAAGCGCCGCTCAGGCATCGCACGCTCGCAGGTCTCGACGATCCATTGCCTGGTGAGCTTGCGCGCCGCCTCGGCATCGATGCCGGCTTTTGCCGCACGGGCGACGCAGGACGGACAGAAGCACAGAGACAAAAGAAAATCGTCTTCCGGCGTCAGCCCGACACCGTCCTTCTCGTGATGGTATTCATGGGCAAAGCCCATGAAGGACGGGCTTTCAAGTTCTATCCGGTCCGGCCGGTAGCTGTGCGAGATGTCGGCGATCAGCGCGCGGACATAGGCGCGCGCATCGGGATGGGAGGGGCAGAGATTGTAGTAGTTGGCATCGCCGAAGGCGTTGCGGGTGACGGCCTGCGGATGCAGCATGCCCAGGCGGGTGTTGTGCAGGCAGACCGTCCAGCACGAAACTCCTAGTCCGCCCGCGTCGCGACGGCGGATGAGCTGACCGAGCACGTCGCCGCCCTCAGTGATCACGTCAGCCACCTTGGGCTGGATGGCTAGACTTCCCCAGCGCGCAGCGGTCGGCTTGAAATAGATGGTGCCGTCCTCAGGGAAATAGGCCTTGCGGCGCGGGCTGCGCGGCTGCAGGAAGCGCCCGGCATGATAGGATGTCGCCAGGCTGATCATGTTGAGCCCGGCGCGCTCGACAAGATCACGTTCGACCGTCTCCAGGCCGAGATCCTGGATGTCCCAGGGATAGGTCCACATGGACAGTTGCTGCATGGAATATCCTCTGCCTTTGGCTCAGCCGTCGACCGGCTCTGCGACCTGCATTAGGCAGTCGCCCGCCTCACACATCGTGTGCAGCCGGCGCGACAGCACCAAGCCGCTTTCGGCGAAATGCAGGGCCTCCTCGGCAACATCGAGCCGCTCGAGATCGTGGTACCAGCCGGCCAATTGTCCTGAAGTGACACTGTCGCCGAGCCTAGCGGCGGGCTCGAACCAGCCGCGGCGGGTGGCATAGAGGCCCTGGCTGTGCCTGGACAGGGACAGCAGCCTTGTCGGCGCCGAAGGCTTTTCGCCCGCGCCAAGAACCGGCGCGTCGACCACACCCATTGCTATCATCAGACGGTCGAGCGCGCGGGCCGTGATCGCCATCGAATCGACCGTTGCGGTGCCACCGCCGCCGAACTCGCCGCTGACGCCGACGGCGCCGGCGCGGCGCGCTGCGCCCATCGAGGTTGGCGAGGCCTGGCCGTTGTCAGCGATAAAGCCGTAGGGCATGCCGAGCGTGCGCATCAGCTCGACGCCACGCCGGTGGCGCTCGGGATCGGCGTTGCGTTCGACCAGCGCGGTCGGCAGATGCTCCATCGACGTGCCGCCCGAATGGATATCGAAGACGACGTCGTGACGAGGAAACAGCTCCGTCTCAAGGAAATTGGCGAGCCGGCTTGTCGGCGTTCCCGAGGGATCGCCGGGAAACGCCCGGTTGAGATTGCCGCCGTCGAGCGGCGAGCAGCGCTTGGCGGCCATCACCGCAGGGGCGTTGGCCATCGGCATGATGGTGATGCGGCCCTTGATCCGCTTCGGATCGAGCCGGCGCGCCAGTTTTGCCAGCGACAGCTCGCCCTCATATTCGTCGCCGTGATTGCCGGCCATCAAAAGCAGTGACGGGCCGTCGCCATTGCGGATGAGGCAGATCGGCACCTTGACCTGAAAGTAGGGCGAGCGATCGATCGAGAACGGAATGCTTAGATGGCTGAGCGTCTTGCCGTCGCGGTCGAAATCGAGCGTGTGGGCGAGGCCGGTGTGCATGGTCAGACCGCCGCGACCGCGGTGATTTCGATGCGCAGATCAGGGTCGGCAAGCCGCGCCTCGACGCAGGCCCGCGCCGGCAGGCGGGCAGGATCGATCCAGGCATCGTAGATGCTGTTCATGGCCTCGAAATCACCGATCTGCGGCAGGAAGATGTTGACCGCCACCAACTTCGACTTGCTGCTGCCGACCTCGACCAGCAGCGCCTCGACTTTGGCAAGCACGTCGCTGGTCTGGCCTTCGATGCCGGCCTTGCGATCGTTGGCCACCTGGCCGGCTATGTGAACGAGGCCGCCATAGACGACTGCCTGCGACATGCGCGAGCCGGACTGAAAATACTTGATCATATCGGATCCTTTCGAGGTTCTCTTTTTGGGGGATCTGGTCAGCCGAACCAGGTGGGGAAAGCGTGGCGGACGTGGCCGGTCGCGTCGACGCCGAAGATCACGCGATAACGGTCGAGGCAGGTGCAGGGATGCGAGATGCCGAATTCGACGACGTCGCCGACGGCCACGTCGTCGCTCGGTGCAATCGACAGGAAGGAATGCTGGTCGTTGAGCTTGACCACCTCGGCGCGCGCCGCCGGCATCGGCAGCGGCTTGCAGGCACGAAAGACGGTGAGCGGCGTTGGAAAGCCCTGG
Source organism: Mesorhizobium sp. M0217 (assembly GCF_040321955.1). Taxonomy (NCBI): domain Bacteria; kingdom Pseudomonadati; phylum Pseudomonadota; class Alphaproteobacteria; order Hyphomicrobiales; family Phyllobacteriaceae; genus Mesorhizobium; species Mesorhizobium sp. M0217. Next base: position 179,682 of record NZ_JAMYSN010000010.1, read on the forward strand.
TCGAACGACACGTCGCGCATGCCCATGCCGCAGATGACAAGGCCCGGCTCCGGACGCGACAGCACTTCGGCCCAAAGGCGTAGCGCAGGGCGAAAGGAATGCCGCGCCGAAGCGCTGATGCCGCCTATGGCAAAACCTTTGCGGGCATCGAGGGCGCCGAGCGAACGGTCATAGGTGCCGTGGTCGTGGAAGAAGATGGCGCCGCTGCGCAGCACCAGCGTTGCGTTGCCGTCGCTGGAAACGAGGGGTGCAAGCGCCGCGACCACCTGGTCGAAGAAGGCGGAGCCGCCGGCTGTGACGATCAGCGGTGCGTCGCCGCCGACGCGGGCACGCAGCCGCAGGAACATGTCGGCGGTCATTGCCAGCAGGCCGGATATCACCTCATCGGTGCGACCGGGCTCGGGTTGCGCCGCCGCCCCTTCATAGGTCGCAACGCCGGCGATCAGCAGCCGCCCGCCGGCAGCCGTGATCGCATCGGCGATGGCCTCGGCTTGCGCGGTGGTGCGGGCGCCCGCCCTGCCCGCACCAAGTTCGACCAGCACGCGCAGCGGCGGCAGCGCCGCATTGGCGCGCCAAGCCTCGGCAAGCGCGTTCACGGCGTCGACCGAGTCGGCAAAGACATAGAGCTCGGCATCCGGCCAGGCACCAGCAAGCACGGCCAGCCGGTTGGCGCCGCCGGCTCCTCCAACCTCATTGGCGATGATCAGCCGTGTCAAGCCGGCCTTCAGCATCACTGTCGCTTGCCTGATGTCGGCGACCGTCGTGCCCCATGCGCCGGCCTCGACCAGCGACCGGGTAAGATCGGGCGCCATCGGCGTCTTGGCATGCGGAGCGATCGCAACATTGTGTTCGCGCGCATAGCGCAGGAACAGGTCGCGATTGGCGGAGAAGGCCGCCTCGTCGAGGGTCAGCACCGGAAGCGCCATGCGTCCATCGGCCGGATGCCAGTGCTCGGCCGCGACAAGGCTGCTGTCCAGCCCGGTTGTGCCGGGAGGCACGCCGCGGATGCGGTCGTCGAGCCGAAAATTTTCGCGCACCGAAAGGGCTGGAACCGGTGAGTTTTCAGTCATGCGATGCTAACCCTTTTACCGTCGCAGAACGAAGCCAGGATCGATCGCCGGTCACAGCCTGAGAGAGATACGTGCCAGAACCTTACGCCGGACCGATCATCGACGCCCATCATCATCTTTGGGATCTCAGCCTGGGACGGCATCCCTGGCTCGGCGCCACGGCCGGCGAGCGCGGCGGCCTGGGCGAGCTTGGCCCCTTGCGGCGGAACTATCTGCCCGGGGATTATGCGCGCGATGCCATAGGGCATAATGTCGTCGCCACCCTCCATGTCGAAGCCGGCTGGGCGAGTGGCGACTGCATCGGAGAAACGCGCTGGCTTGAAGCACTCGACAAATCGCGCGGCGTCGCCGCCCGCTATGTCGTTCACGTGCCGCTCGCCGATCGCCAGGCGCCTGCGCTGATCGAAGCGCAAGCCGCGTTCGAGCGTGTCGCCGGCGTGCGCGACATATTGAGCTGGGATCCCGACCCTGCCCGCCGTTTTGCGGCCCGTGACGGCATCATGGACGATCCGGCCTGGCGCGCCGGGCTTGCCTTGCTTGGCCAGCATCGGCTGGCCTTCGACCTGATGGTGTTTCCGCGCCAGCTCGCCGGCGCGGCTCGCCTTGCGGCTGCCTTCCCCGATCAGCAATTCGTGCTCAACCATTGCGGCAGTCCGATCGACCGCGACGCCGACGGCATGCAGAGATGGCGCGACGGGCTGCGGCTTCTGTCGCAATGCGACAACGTCGCCATCAAAATATCGGATCTGGTCGCCTACGATCATGACTGGACGCTCGACAGCCTGAAGCCCGTCGTCCTGCATTGCATCGATTGTTTCGGCACCGGTCGCGCCATGTTCGGCAGCGACTTTCCGGTCGCCGGCCTGCATGCCTCGTTCGATGACATATATGACGGCTTCAAAACCATCACAGCGGACTTTTCCGCCGACGAGCAGACGGCGCTGTTCTTCGGCAACGCAAGGCGCATCTATCGGCTCGACGATGTGTCATCGGCGCGCCTGCTCCCGGCCTGAGAGCAGCAGCAGGCCGAGGATCAGCGAGCCGAACAGGATGCTGCGCCAGCCGGGCGATGCGTTGACGACGGTGATCAGCGCGGTGATGGTGACCAGCAGGATGGCGCCGGGGATGGTGCCGGCATAGGTGCCAAGCCCGCCGAGGATCGAGGTGCCTCCGAGGACCACAGCGGCAATCGAGGCGAGCAGATAGGGATCGCCGATGCCGACATAGCCCTGTCCGTTCATGCCCAACACGAGCACGCCGGCAAGTCCCGAGCAGAAGCCGCTGATGCCGTAGACCGCAAGCGTCGTGGACGTGACCGGAACACCGGACAATGCCGCGGCAAGTGGGTTCGCGCCCATGGCGAAGATGCGGGCGCCGAGCGATGTCGCATGCATCGTGGTCAGCACGATCGCCGACACGACCACCCACAACAATACGCCAGCGGGAATGCCGGCCGGCCGGCCATTGCCGAGCCAGTGGACCAGCGGGTTCTCGGCGGTCACGGCGCTGCCGCCGGCGATGATGATCAACAGACCCTGCAAGAATGTCGCCATGGCCAATGTCATGATCATCGGGTGGACGCGCAGCAAAGCGACGCCGAGCCCGTTGACCAGGCCGATTGCCGTGGTCAGCACCAGAACGGCAAGAATGGCGGTGATGCCGGTCGGATCCACCTGCCACGACAGCAGCGGCAGGCTGACGGCGCTGACCGTGACGATGGCCGCGACGGAAAGGTCGATGCCGCCGGCGATCACCACAAAAGTCTGGCCCGAGGCAACCAGGCCGATGACGGCGCCGAGCTCCACCAGATAGCGCAGATGGCCATAAGCGCCGAAGCCGCGCGAAACGAAGCTCGCCACGATCCAGACCGCGGCAACGATGGCAACGGTGAGAAACGGCCGGCTGCGCAGGACCGTCAGGGCGCGTTTGCCGCCCGCGCTGTCATTCCATGCTGTCATTGCTGTGCCTTGCGGAATTGCGGGATGGCGACCGCGCCGATGATGATCAGGCCCTGGGCCACATATTGTGCGACCGGCGTGAAGCCGAGGAAGAACATGACGCTGATCATCAGGCTGAGCAGCAGGCTGCCGGCAAGCGCGCCGCGCATCGTGCCCTGGCCGCCGAGGAAGCCGATGCCGCCGAGCACCGCAGCGGCAATCGAGTTCAGGGTAAAGGCGGCGCCGATGACCGGGTCGCCCGAACCGGTCTGTGCGGCGACGAACAAGCCGGCGCCAGTGGAGAGCAGACCGCTGATCGCATAGGCCGCAATGCGCGCGCCGTCGACCGGCACGCCGGAGCGATAGGCGCCGACCGGATTCTCGCCGGCGGCATAGAGGCTCAAGCCAAGCGGCGTGGCGAGATAGAGCTTCCACAGGAGAATGATGACCACCAGCAGCACGAATGCCGCCGGTGTGTTGCCGGCAAGCAGGTCGGACAGCCACGCCGGGATTGCGCCGCCGGGCCGCGGCAGGATCAGCAGTGCGGCGCCGCCGATGATGAACGACCCGGCAAGCGTCACCACGATGGCCGGCAGCCGAAGCCGTACCACGATGAAGCCGGTCGCCGCCCCGATGCCGAGGCCCGTCAGCGCCACTGCGGCAGTGCCCCCGGCGACGCCCAGCGGCCCGGCCATCGTCGTCGCGGCGATGACCGCGCCCAAGCTGACCGTCGCGCCGATGGCTAGGCTGATGCCGCCGGTGAGCATCAGGATCGCCTGCGCCATGGCGACCAGCGCCAATGGAAACCAGCTCTGGGTGAATTTGGCGAAGCCGGACGCCGTGAACAGGCCCGGAAAGAGGACGCCATAGGCGATGAGAAACACCAGGACGACGGCAAACAGGCTGCGCACGCCGACATTGCGACGCATCTGCACCGGCCAGTAGAGCGCATCGGTCTGCCGGGCGGAGGAAGATGTGTTCATGCCGCAACCTTCCGCTGTTCGGCGCCCATCGCCGCGGAGACGATGGCTTCCTCGCTCAGCGCTCCACGCGCCAGCATGGCGACGATGCGGCCTTCGCGGACGATGGCTACACGGTCGCAAAGGTGCACGAGTTCGGGCGTGTCGGAACTGAGCAGCACGACCGCCTTGCCGGCGGCGGCGAAATTGCGAAGCATCATGTAGATCTCACGTTTTGTTTCGACGTCGACGCCGCGCGTCGGATCGTTGAGCAGAAGCACCAGCGGGTCGTGCGGCATCCATTTCGCCAGCGCCACCTTCTGCTGGTTGCCGCCCGATAGAGCCTGCGCCGCCCGCCCGAGGTGGCCCTTGATGCCGAGTTGGGCGGCAAGGCTTTTGGCCGTCTCGCGCTCTGCGCGGCGGCTGCGCAGCTTCAGCGCCGGCAGCCTGGCAAAGGCGGGCAGCATCATGTTGGTGATGATGGGATGGATCAGGTGCAGGCCCTCGCGCTTGCGATCCGCGGGCACATAGGCCAGCCCCAGCGCGTTGGCTTTCGGCACGCCGCCGGGCAGGCCGGAGGCGCCGTTGACGGTCGCCGACGCCGTCCGTGCCGGAATGGCGCCGTAGAGACCGAGCAGCAGATCTTCCTGCCCTTGCCCGACCAGGCCGCCAATGCCAAGCACTTCGCCCGTTTTGATATCCAGATCGACGTCGCGCATCAGGCCGGCCGAAAGATTTCGGACAGAGATAGCGTTGGCAGGCAAACTGGAAGGCTGCCATTGCGGAAAAAGATCACCGGGATCGCGGCCGACCATCAGCCGAACCAACCCGGCGGCGTCGGTGCCTTCCAGGGTGCGGTCGGCCGTGCAGGTGCCGTCCTTCAGAACGGTGACGTGCTGGCACAGCGCCATGACTTCGTTCAGTCGGTGCGAGATGTAGAGAATGGCGATGCCTTCGCCGCGCAACCGCTGCAGCAGATCGGTGAGGATTTTGGTTTCGGTTGCCGATAGCGACGATGTCGGTTCGTCGAGAATGAGCACGCGCGGCCGGCGATAGAGCGCCTTGGCGATCTCCACCATTTGGCGGCGGCCGAGCGACAGATGCCCGACCGGCGTCGACAGCGGCTCGTGCAGCCCGACAAGTTCGCATGCGGCCCTCGCCCGCGCAGCGAGTTCGCGGTAGTCGATCAGGCCGAACCGTTTGGGATAGGCGCCGAGACCAATATTTTCGGCGATGGAAAGACTGGCCGTCAGGCTGAGTTCCTGCTGGACGACGGCGATGCCGGCCTGCCGCGCAACAGCCGGCGTCATGCGTGAGACCGCGCGTCCATCGACCTCGATCGTCCCGCCATCCGGTCTCAAGGCGCCGGACAAAAGGTTGATCAAGGTCGACTTTCCGGCGCCGTTCTCGCCGAGCAGCGCATGCACGCGGCCCGGCTGGAGAGCGATTGAAACGTCGCGCAGGACGGGGTTGCCGAAGAAAGACTTCGACACACCCCGCGCCGCGAGCAGCGGAGCCATGGTTGTCAACGCTACAACCCTTCAGGCTTATTTCTGAGCCAGCAGCTTCTTGAACAGCTCCTCATCGTAAGGAGAAAAGATGTAGCCGTCAGCCGGGAAGTCCTTGGCCCGGGCGAGGTATTCGTCGATGTTGGAATTGTCGATTACCGGCAGCGGAATCTTGACGAAAGCCGGCACATCCTTGCCTTCCAGCGCCTGGACGGCAGTGTAGGTGGCGAAGGCGCCGAGCCAGTTCGGCTGCATCGTCGCCCAGCTCTTCAAGCCCTTTTCTTTCCAGAGTTCCAAAAACTGCCGGGCGTTCTCACCGGTGATCGGCACCTGTTCACGGCCCTGCTTGTCGAGGGCCAGCACGGCGCCTGCCGACAGAGCACCGCCGAGCGACAGGATGCCGTCGATCTCGGGGTTGGCGAAGAGCAGGCTGGTGACGGCTTCCTGTGCCGGCGCGACGTTGTAGGGCGTGTTGGTCTCGGCAAGCACCGTCACGTCGGGATGGGCCTTGAGCTCAGCGTCGGCGCCTTTGCGCCTGTCATCGCTGACCGAAACCCCGGCGGGGCCATTGAGGATCAGGATCTTGCCCTTGCCGCCGATGGCGTCGATCAGGAACTTGGCGGCCTGGTCGCCCCACTGCGAAGAATCGGTATTGACCTTGGCGGTGACCTTGTCGGTATCGACGAGGCTGTCGAAGTTGATGATGGCGATGCCCTTGGCGCAGGCATCGGCCAGAACGCGTGCAGGTGCGGTCGACGAACCGGCGATCAGGATGATGGCGTCGACATCGGAATCGATCATCGACTGGATCTGCTGGATCTGGACGTTGGCATCGCCCTGAGCGTCGGTGACGACGAGCTTGTCGACCAGTCCCTGCTTCTTCAGGGTCTCGACTTCGGCTTCGATCGTGCCTTGGGTCTGCTTCATCCAGGTCGGCACGGAATAGATGTTGGCCCAGCCGATCGTGTACGGCGCCTTGCGGTCGCCCTTGATGCAGTTGGCGGCGGCATTGGCTGCCGAGCCGGCGCCAAAGCTCAGCACGAGACCGAGGCAAAGCGCGCTGGCGGATGCGAAAAACGGTGATTTCATCATGACTGTTCCCTTCAGAGGTTGTGGCCTCGACGTGCAGAACAAGGGCGAGGAAACCCGTCGGTCGCCGGGTCTTGGAAACCGTGTGTCGCCTCGGGATTTGTCTGCGTCAGGCTCGTTAGTTTGTCTGGTATTTCAGACAATGTGTCTGTATATCGGACAAACTGGATGCTAGACCGAGCCTTGACATCTTTCAAGCGCCTTGAGACGAGAACCGAAATGATTTTGGCGGATGGTCATGAGCGACGGCACTAACGATGCGATCGGGAAGGAAGCCGGCGCGGAGCCGCGCAACGGCGAACGACGACGCGGCATTGACCGCGTCATCATGCTGCTCGAGGCGTTGCTGCGGCACCGCGCGCCAATGCGCGTCGGCGACATCGCCAAAATGATCGGCGCCCCGCGTTCGACCACCTACGAGATCGTCAACAGCCTGCTCGACGCCGAAATGCTCGAAAACGTCGGCGGTGAAGGTTACGTCTATTTCGGACGCGCCATGCATCTGTTCGGCTGGGCCTACTCACATCACAACGCCCATTACCGTCGCATCATCGAGACCTTGGATAAGTTGGCCGCCGAGACAGGCGAGACGGTCCAGCTATGCGGCCTGCGTGGCAACAAATACGTCGTTCTTGACTGCCGAGATTCGCCGGGCCCGTTCCGGATCTCAAGCGATGTCGGGGTTGAGGTGCCGATCCCATGGACGGCATCCGGACGGCTGCTCCTCGGCCATATGAACGAGCAAGAGTTGAGGGATTTCATCCCATCTGGCGACTACAAGCTTCCCGACGGCCGCATCATTGCACCAGCCGAATTCTTTGCCGATGTTGCCTTGGCCCACCGGCAGGGTTTCAGCGAGACCACAGCCCTGGCCGACCGTTTCACCTGGTGCATGGCGGCCCCCATCCGTGACGGCCACGGCGCCATCAAAAGGACCTTGTGTTTGGTGTTACCCGTCGACACGCCGGAGCCACGGCGCGACGAACTGCTTGCGTTGCTGCGCGAGCGCGCCCGTGGACTGTCTCTGGCGGGAGGCTGACGATCAGCCGTCGTGCCCTCTGGTTGAAGCCTCTTAAAGGCACATGGATTCCGCTCTTCCCCATTGGTTCCATTTAGGTTCGGGACCTTAGTCCCATAGTCGGTGGATAAGGTCCGAACCAGGGAACACGCAACCGGAAGCCACATTAGGAGAAGACCGTCGATCAAAGTCCCTTCATCGCCGGTTGAGGATCCCGCCGCTCTTACTGTCGAGAGCGCGGCGGGATCCTTATGCGCGGAGCGAGCACATGAGATTTGTCGAAATTTTCACAGATGTGCTTACGGCCCTGCTTCTCGCTTTATTCGTGTGCGGGATATTCGCTGTTTTCGGAGGCCATCTGGTTCCTCCACGCTACGCAAAGATGGTGTTGCTGCCGGACCTCGATAAGATGACGACTGCATCATCTACACCCAGCTTGCCCGATTCCATCGACTTGCAAGTTCAAAAGCGCCCAGAGGTGCAAAGGTCTGCCGGCGTGACACAGCGCGGAGTCGGTCTGGAGCCGCCAGTGCCATCCAGCAAGCGGTAAGAATCAGCGGAGGTTTTCGTGGCTCCCCAGCTATCAGAGAGCGCCGGCGATTATTGACAGACCCGGCTCTTGAAATTGGCTGAAAACGCCGCTCCACATTTCCGCATCTGTTTGAATTGTGTTTATCAACTAGTGCGGACGCTATGGCGAAGCAGGTTGAGTTGGCGGCGTTCCTGGCTGATCCCCGCCAGTGCTTGATCGCGGCGTGGGATCCTTGTCGAGCTTGGGATTTCGGTCCACCGGTTCGCCATTCACATCGTCGGCCTTGGAGTTTGCAGGGTCCGTTTGGCCAGGATTTGGGCTGTAAGTATCTGGCGATGGAACCCGGCTGTTTTGTTGTGTCGCCGGTGTCTTAGCCTGCTCGCCATAGATTTCAGCGATCCCCCAGGCAACGAGCGCCAAGACAAGGCCTGCCAAGAGCACGCCAAGGACCGGTCGCCCCAAGCCACCCTGCCTGGCCCGCTTTTCCGGAATGTTTCTGCTCATGATCGCAACCTTGGGCTAAGAGGAGTGGCCCGCGCTCCAGGAGCGAAGACGCGGGCAGTCAAGAGCTCCGGCAGTCGGCCATGCGGCGAACAGGGAACTCGCTGCACATACCGAACTCGCTGGCGCTGTTGATGTTCCCACGGAATCCAAACAGCGCGCCGCCGGGAGCCGGACTGGCAATTTGGGTTGGAGTGGCTGGAACGAGCCAGCTCAAGGTCAACGAGCGGCGGTGTGCGTAAGCGGGCATTGCGAGCCAGACTGGAACTTTGCCGAATCTGCCGCGTTGCCGACCATGGCCGACTACAACGAAACCACCATCCGGTGCTGACCGGTTGCAAGGCCGCGTTGCCACCAGGGACATCTGTTTGAAGGCTATCTGAATTTGCTCCTCGTTGTCGGCGATTCCGCCCGATGGAACATCCTGATCCGCTCGCGGTTGGGGAAGCCCGGGCCAGCGGCAGGAGCATCATCATGAACGTCGAACGTAACCCGGCCGAAGACAGAGGCGATATCCAGTCTGGGGTGACAGAGGACAAGACGCCGGGATTCGACCCGGCGGCGGCGCCTATGGAAACCGATGCCGAAGCAGCAGACACCTGCGCCGTGCCGGTTCCCGCAGCGACGGGCACGCCGGCTTTCGCTAATCAAGCAAGCTTCGCCAATGCGATGCGGCGGCCGGACGACGAGCGCGCCCCGGCCCCGAGTAAAAACGGCCCGGTGCTGGCCATTGTCGCGCTTGTCGTCGTTGCCGCCGTCGTGTTCGTTGTCGCCGCGATTCTGGCGCGATAGCAGATCCTGCGCTTGCGCCAAACCTCTGCGAAGCGATCAGGGATGCGGTCGTGGCAGCAGGCGATCAGCGGCTGGAAAAACAAGCTGCAGGTTGCAGCGGCGCATGGCACGCCGGCCGGCACCCTGACCGAGCAGCATTGCGGCATGGCCGAACCCGGCTCGGCCGCCAAGGGTTGAGGCCGGATGCTCGTTCGAAGCGGGAACATTTCACATCAAGCCAAGTTCGGGCTCGCAGAGCTTGTCGTCAAGGAACAGCACATGAAGGCCCTGACATGGCACGGCAAAGGCGACATACGTTGCGAACAGGTGGCCGATCTGACGATCCAGGATGAACGCGACATCGCTGCAGAAAGTTCGGAACGGCGATATCGACCCGTCATTCGTGATCACCCATCGGGCTGGCCTCAAGGCCGGGCCCGAACTTTACAAAACCTTCCGCGACAAGGAGGACGGCTGCATCAAAGTCGTGATGCGCCCGCACGGCTGACCGTTCTGTCCAATGGCCCGACTTTGTGTCCGGCCGTCTGCATGCTGAAAAGGCGAGAGTTGAAAATGGCCAAGGACAAACCCGTATCGACAAACCCGGCCGCGACACCTCCGGTCAGATCGCCTGACGCCGCCGGCCTGCCACATCCCCCTCGCGATGCTGAAGACAGCGATTCCGGCGCCAGGCCGACGGCGCCCAAGACCGCTGGCGCCCAGCAAGCGTCCAGATCGCCGCTCGACAGCCGCGTTGCAAATCGCAATGCCGGCCGTCCTCGTCAGGCAGGCACGACGCCTCGGCCGACCGACGAACCGCTGGAGTAAGATGAAACCTAAGCTGCGGCGCGTGTATCCGCACCGCGGTGTGTGCAGTCAGGCTCTTCCTGCCCTGCCGACTGCGCATACAGGTCTTGATCTCTCGTGGATCGTCGGGATCGGCAATCAAGACTTTAGCGGGAAATTCGATGGTACCTTGGCTGGGATCGGCTTCGGCTCTATGCTGTTGTTCTTACGATCTTTTCCTGCTGTCGACGGCCGATTTGTATCACAATAGGGATCACAACGCGTAACACATTTTCTGCTGCTTCGTGGTACACTGCCACAGCTACACGGTCGAAGCCGCCGCTATATAGTGACATCATTATGCGATGTCGACTCTATCAGCTATCCTGCTTCTTTCCGCCGCGCTGTGTCAAACGTATCCTCGTCAGGTACTGAGATTGGGTAGGCCCGGAGGGTCATCGTCTGTTCAACAAAAACAGTCAGTTAGCGGATGGTTCGCCCAACCATATCCTTCGTATGTTCCCGTATTCGGTAGCGAGCCGGGTAAGGACGGCGTTTTGCCCATCTTGGAGAAGTCACTTCCGAAACTCTCCGCCAGAGTAGGCGTCGCCGACCTGCGACATCCGCGCCTGTAAAGGGCGGCAGCATCTTTATGATCTGGCCGGATCAGCCTATCATGCGGCACACACCAGCACCAGCATGGGCGCCGCGCTGAAACATCGGCGGCAGGGGCGGGACGGCGGGTTCCTTTGCCTCCAGAGTGCCGGACCATGGTTCACGCTCGTTTCACGCCAACGTTGCGATACGGGATCGTCAAACGCGAGCTTTGTAGGAGCAAGCAATGCCAGATCCGAAGACATACCTGTTTAACTTGCCGGCCGCAGGAAGACCGGACCCATTTCCGATCCCCGAGGTGCTGTATCCCAATGTTCAAAACTTCTGGGCCAGCTCAACCTCGTCGCGGATTTTCGATCCGATCCTCGGCATCAAGGCGGTGGTCATTCATGCGACGGCCGGCGGCAGCTCGGCCGGGGCAATGTCGGTAATGCAGGCCGGCACCGCCAGCTTCCACTGGCTGGTTCCCGACGAGAACGAAAGTCAGCACGGACATGTCGTCTGGGCGTGCGCGCCGGAGGCGCGGGCGGCGTGGCATGTGAGGAACGACAAGAGCCATCCGCAGGTCAATGGCGGCGCCACGCGCGTCAACCATTGGAGCCTGGGCATCGAAGTCGTCAACACCCAGGTCTCGGATCCCTTCTCAAACTGGCAGGTCGAAGTGACGGCGACAATTGTCCGCTACTGCTGGGCGAAGTACCCGAACCTCAAGACCATCGTTTCGCATGCCGCGCTCGATCCGCACCGCCGGACTGATCCGGGCACGAATTTCGACTGGGCCCGTTTTCGCCAACTCGTGCTGTCACCTCCGGGCACGGAATCCGCATCGTCGATGATAGCCGGCGTGACCCCGATGGGCAAACTTGCTCCGGCCGATCTCAAGGCCTGCTGTACCGGGTGACCGGCTGGCCTTGCGTGTCAGGGGGCATGCGAGGCCGACCTGTCTAGCCGGCCGCGGGACGGATTTGGGCCTCCCAACACAATCCGTCCCGCCCGCGGCCCGGCGCCGGTTGGCAAGACTTAAAATGTGGCCCGGCCGGCATCGCCGATCGGGTACAGATGGAATAGTCTTTGAACAGGGGGTGGCGATGCGACACGGCGAGTATGCGGCTTACGAAGCCCTGGTAAACTATCGCCGCATCTTCGACTCGACGAGGGCGAACGGCGGTCCCGCCGTCGAAAGCCTCACCGTCGAAAGCGCGACCGAAGACCCGGGCGAGGCTCTACGCCGTCTGCTTCTGTTTCCTGACCTCGCCGAAAAGCCGATGAGCCTCATGCCGGCCGGAGAAGGCAGCTCGATGGCCGAGAGAACCCGAGCGGCGCTCTCCGACATATCCAACTGCATGCTTGGTCCCGCCGATCCCGTCGATCCCCCCGACATGAGCGACAATCCCGCTGCCTACACCTATTTCGGGCAGTTTGTTTTTCACGATATCGTCTTTAGCCGCATATTTGGAATTCCGAGCGATCCCGCCGGGCGCAGCTTGAGGAATGCCGTCTCGGGCAGTCTCGATTTGTCGGGTCTGTACGGGCGCGGCCTGGCGGTGGATGCACACCTCTATGACGCGGCGTCGGAAAGCGACACCACCCTTTGCCGGTTCCCGATCGGCCTGCCAGGTGTCAGCGACAAGCAAGTCAAACTTCCCGTCAACGGTGCGATCGAAAGGGCGCGCGACGTTCCGCGCATCGATGGCGCCAGCGGTTTTCTGAACGTGTGCGGGCGCAAGAGGCCCTACCATCCGCTGATCGGCGACCCCCGGAACGACGACAACCTCATTCTCTCCCAGCTCCAATGCGCATTGATGCAGGTGCACAACCGTCTTGTCGATTTGCAGATGGCACGTCACGCCGTATCGCCGCGGAACGCCTTCGAGCAGGCGCGCCTTTACCTGACCAGCGTCTATCGCCGCGTCATCGTCGACGACTATCTGCGGCGAATTCTCGACCCGAAGGTCTGGGCGCATTTCTTCGATGGCGAAGAATTTCGCGGGCTTGGCGTCGCATCGCTCAAGCCGCTGGCCGATTTGCCGATGGAATTCACCTTTGGCGCCTCGCGGTTTGCGCATTCGATGATCCGCGACCGCTACGCCGTAAACCAGGCGTTCGACGACCAAGCTGGTACCTTGCTCGAGATTCTGGCGTTTTCGAGCCAGCGCCCGAACGGAGACGTTCCGGTCCGCGTCAATTGGGCTGTCGACTGGAGCCGCTTTGCTGAATCGAGTGGTGCGGCAAAGCTAGTGAAGGCACGCCGTATCAGCCCGTTTCTCACCTACGAGATGGCGGTGGTTCAGCACACCGCCGACTTCGACGGGGAACCTCGGTCCATCGCCTTCATGGACTGCTGGCGCTGTTATGAACTTGGCATCGCCTCGGGTCAGGCCATCGCCGGTGCCGTCGCTGCCGCGCTTTCCGTGGATGTGCCGGTGCTTTCCGGCGCGCGTATGCTGCCCACGGACCTTTGCCGGAAGCGTTACGGCTTCCAGGCGGGTGAGCTTGAGAAGGCGCTGCAGGCCCATCCGCAGTTCCTGACCGAAACACCGCTGTCCTATTACGTGATGCAGGAAGCTGCCGAGCTCGGCGACGACGGCAACCGGCTGGGCCCGACCGGTTCCTACATCGTCGCGGCCACCGTCGCCGCCGCATTGTTCAACGCCGAGGACAGCGAAATCCAAACGTCCTTGTCCCTATCGTCGGCCGAGCCCGACAGCGTGGCCGGCCTTTTGCGGTTGGCCGACGACCGGCTGGTTTCGGACGACCAGCTCTACGACTACTTCCAAGGACCCGTTCACCTCGACATAGCGGGGCGGGCCTACCGAAGAACCGGCAACATCGCAACCTGAAGTAACGGAGCAGAGGTATGGCCAAATTTGAGAATGTGCAGTTTGAAGCGCTGGGGGCCTTTATCAGAAAAGCCATCAAGGATCCCGCCATCATGGAGACATTCAGGAAAGGCACGCAGGACGAGAAGCGGGCCCTGCTAAAAGGGTTCATGAACCCGCGCGGCAAGACCTGGGACCAGATCACGATCAATGCGCATTTCGACGAAGACAACGTCGTCAACATCGCCTTTCCCTTTACCGGGAACGTCGAGGAGACCGTGCAGGCGATCGCGCCCGACAACGGTCCCGGAGAGGACTATCCATTCCCGGCCCACTACAAATTCGACCCGAACGCAGGCGCGACAGCCGAAGAGAAGAAGGCAAACCGGCTTCGGAGCTATCATAGCCGGCTCGGCGACTATGTGATGTCGCGCTGCAGGTAGCCCGCGCCAGACTTCGACCGCGTCACGCCAGTCGTGAGGCGCGGTCGATGCCCTCGCAGAGCCGCTCGCGGTCGGCATCCAGGCGGATCGGGAAGACGTTCTTGAACCAGTCGATCGCGTTTCGACGGGTTGGGCGTTCGCCATTGTGCCACGCGGCCGAGACGCCTTTCAGAAAGGTTCTGAAGTCGGCCCCGGCTTTCGCTTCGTTGCCCATCAAGGCATGGGCGGCAGCCGCCCAGCCTCGGATATCGGGAAACAGGCCGTCGCTTTTTTCGACGGCTTCGACGCAGCCCTGCAGGTCGCCCGCCAGGAATGCGACGGTCGCATGGTAGCCGTGGTAGTGCGGTTCATGCAGAGGGTTGAGTTCGAATGAGCGCTGCGACAGGGCGACCGCTCGCTGATGGTTGCCGATGAACGCGCTGGCAAGCGAATAGGCGATAAGGGTCGCCGGATTGGCGGCGTTGAGGTCGTGTGCCAGTGCAAAATGAAAATCCGCCAGTTCCCAACGCCGTGCCAGGAGGTGGCTCCAGGCGAGGTTGACCTGGGTGCGATGATCGAGAGGATCGAGGGTGACCGCCTCTTTGGCCAGATCGAAGGCGCGAGCTAGGTCGGCGCTATCGACCGGGTAGCCGGGCACCACGATCCACCGCGAATTCAGCATCGCCGCCAGGCTCGAATAGGCACAAGCCAGTGTCGGATCCTGGCGGATGGCTTCTTCGTAGCGCGCGATCGCGACGGCATCGGTGTCTTTGCGCCACAGTGTCGAAAGCCGCTGTCCGTCGAGCCAGCTGTCATAGGCCGAGATGTAGTTTGGCGATTGTTCGTTGATGCGGTGGAGGCGCGTGGTGGAAATCACCAACTGCAGGCGTGAAGCAACCCGCGCGCAGATTTCATTGAACACAGGTCTCCAAGCCGCCGGCTCTCTGGGCGCGGTGGTGGCGAATTGCAACACGCCCGTCACTACCGTACGGCATGAGATGTCGAAATGCGGTTCGTCGCCGTCATCGGACGCGGTTATGATGACGGCAATATCGGCGTTTTCTCCCAGAGCGGCGCGAAGCGCCTCGACGGACCCTGACCGCATCGCATCGCGATCCAGCTCGGCGTGGATTGCCGTCCAATGCCTGAAGCGTGAAAGGGTAGCGGAAAGCTCGCTGACCAGTGCGAATTGAACGTGCGCGTCGGCAGTCCTGTGCTTTTCGGTGACGAGTACGATCGTCGGCCTTTCGACGACATGGCGGGGAGCGAGGTCGAGGGCGGCATGCGGCCGCGCATCCGTGGCATCCACAGCCGCTGTCTTGAACTGCTCCAGTTGCTGGATGATTTCGCGTGGCGGTGCGAGGTCGAGTTCCGATCGCAGGTCGCTGGCGTAGCGTTCGAAGAAAGCGCGGGCCCTAGCGTGGCCGCCTTCCCGATGCAGCGCACCCAGCATGGCGATTACCGCCGATTCATGAAAAGGGTCGAGGCGCAAGATGCAGGCGGCGATCGCCTTGCGTTCCGCCCGGGTCGCATTTGGCTCGCCGAGCGCTTTCGACAGTTGATGGGCCAGGCCATCCGACCACCGGGTCGAGGTCATCCCGATCCAATTGTCGAATACCGGATCGCAATCCTGAAGCCCGATGCAGAGAGCTTTGTCGCTTCGCGCCAGGATGCCGTCGACGGTGGGGAAATCGCGATCCCTGAGCGCATGGCGCACAGTCGCAAGATCCGTGCGCAGGACATTGTGATCGATGCCGACGGAGAGCTTGTCGAGGACCAGAAATTCCACACCCGTTTGCAGTTCGATCTGTTTCAGGTCGCGGATGGATTGCCGCAGCGAGGCGCGGGCGTGTTCCTCATCGCTGTCGCTCCACAGCAGGGCTGACAAACGCCCGCGTGTTTCGCGCGTCTGTTCGGACAAAATGAGATAGGCCAGGATCGCGCAGGCCTTGCGCTTGTCGAGAGCGAATACCTTGTCGAGGCTGCGTATCTCGAAATTGCCGACGAGTTTGATTTCGAGGCTCTTCCTGGAAGAACCCCGTTCTCTTTGCCTGTGGATCATGGTTACTGACATGATCGACCCAAACGCCCCTGATCATTTAATACCAGAACCGAACTTAAGTTAAGTGATGATTGAAGATGCGATTCGAAAAAAAGCACTGGGAAGTACTTTACTCACAGTCGCATGCCGCAGTCGACGCATCGTCGACTGCAATCGACGGCGCGCCGGATACAATAAGACGCGACATTCGACTGGCCGGACTAGAGGTGCGGCCGGAAAAAATGCTCGAGGCTTCCGACCGTCGGCGTTTGTACAGCTTCGCCGCGCGTCATGGCCTGATCGCCGATCTCTTCGAGGTGCCGGGAGGTATTCTGGCCGCGGCAAAACTCGGCTTGCAGGACGGCGCCGGTTCCCGCCAGGTGACCGTAAGTGGAAAAGGATATAGCCAGGCCCAGGCCTTGTTGGGATGCCTTGGCGAGGCCGTCGAAATCGCCAGCTGGATGTACCAGTCCGCGGACGGGCAGACGCTGGTTGCGGCCGATCAAGCCGGTGACAGCCGCATCATCCCGGGCAACGCAGTTCTCGGCTTTTCCAAGCGCCAGATCGGGCAGCGCCGTCGTCTCAACAGCATGTGGGATGGCTGGGATGCCATCCCACCGGTTCGGCAATTGCACAATGCCGGGCTCTTGGCGCCGGTGCGGGACCTTGCGGGTGCGCGCACCGCGCTGTGTCCCGCCTTCCTTTGCTTCGGCGGCTTTGGCGAAGCCGTCCACGGAGACAGCAGCCTGAATGCCGATTCCAATGGCTGCGCGGCGGCGAGCACACTCGACGCCGCGATGGCGCGCGCCGTGCTCGAACTCGTCGAGCGGGATGCGACCGGCATATGGTGGTGGCGCGGCTGCCGGCGCGGACGCTTCGCTCCTGCCGGGAACGATGCTGCACTGGCCGCGGCCCTTACGGAGCATGCTGCCGAAACCGGACGGCGCGCCTGGTTCCTCGACATTTCCATCTTCCACAATGCGCCTGTGGCGGCGGCCATATCGTGCGACGACGACGGTCGGCACGTGGCGGTGGGCTTTGCCGCCGCCTTCGATTTGCAGGCGGCGGCCAAGTCAGCGTTCCTTGAAATGATCCAGACCGAGCTTGCGTTCGATGCCCATGAGATGCGGGTCGCAACCCGCAGCGACACGCCGATGGCTTCCGCGGACAGTCGCGTGGCGGTGTGGCTGGAGCGGGCAAATCTCGACACTATGGGCTTTCTGGCCGGCTCCGAACCCAAGTCGGGAACGCAAACGAGCCAGGCGGGAACACTGCAAAGCCTCATAGACGAGATGCACATGGCAAGCGGCGGCGACGTTTGGTTCATGGACCTGCAGCGCCCGGCATTTGATGTCCCCGTGGTCAAGGCGATCTGCACGGGTCTCGCACACTTCAAGCCGCGGCAAGGTTGCGACCGGTTATGGGCATTGCCGCTACAGCGTGGCTGGCAGGCGACATACGGATCCCGCGGTTTTGAGCGGCTGATGCCCCTCCTCGTCTGAAGGTTCTGGCCTCGTCGGCGACCGATTTCACGCTGAGTTCACGGTACCCTTGCTCAATTGTCGCGACGATGGGGGTGCAGCGATGCAGAACAGGCTTATGGCGGCCGACGCCAAATCCGGGGTAAAGCGGAAAGTGCGCGAAAGCGCCGTGGCGAGGCAAATCGGCGAGACGCGTTTCGGACTTGAGATGGGCACCACCCCGGGCTGGCGCAGAACGGTTCTGTATGCTCCTGCGGTTCTCATCGTATCGACCCAGCACGCCTTTGCGCTGGACAATGACATCCCCAATGCTTCGCACATCCTCACCGAATTGATGAAGGTGCTGCTGATCGCCGCCGTGTTCGAGCAGGCGTTCGCGGCAATCTTCAACTGGCGGCTTTATCAGGAGTTTTTTTCCGCGCGTGCCGTGAAGACGCTCGTCATGCTGGTCATAGCGGGCCTGTTCGTCGGTCTTTCCGGATACGATCCGGTCAGCAACATCATCGGCTTCGCCAACGGCACGCAGCCGGTGTCGGCCAATTTGCCGACTACGGTGCTGACCACAGTGTTGTCGGCATTGATCATCGCGGGCGGAAGCGCGGGCGTGAATTCCCTCCTGGTCAACCTTGGCCTGCGCAGTCCCTCAACCCCTGCGGAAGCGCCCAAACCGCCGACCGGCTCGGCGTGGTTCTCGGTCAGGGTTGTCGCTTCGAAAAGCGACCCGAAAAGCGAATACCTGAAAGACGAATATGCCGTCGGGCTGGCCGAGGCCGACCAGTCGTCGATCGGCAATGCGGTGCTCGGCATGCTGGCCAACCGCAGTGCCGGGGAGAGGCTGAGGCGGGTCTTTTCGCGCGATCCGATGCGCTATCCGCCAAGCGGCGGCTACAGCGTGCCGTCGGACAAACGCTATTCGATCACGCTGTCGCGCGTCATGCAGAAAACTTCCACAACGAAAAGCAAGACGGTGACCTCGACCACGCTCGAGCCGATCTGGAGCTGGACCGGATCGTTTGCCGACCGGGCGACAGCGGATTTCGAAATCAAGGTCGAGCGCAATGGCGACTTGGGCCTGAACGCGGAAGGATAAGGGCATGTACCGTCAATTCCTGAAAGCCGCCGCCGACGCAACCGATGATCCCGGTTCGCAAACGCTCGCGCCAGGCATCATCCGTTTCGCGCTCGAATACGGCACCCCGCCCGATCCGCAGGCAGAGCGCACGAAGCTGAGCGGGATCATCGGCAGCGATCGCTTCGCTTTCTTTCCGTTGCCGCCCGGCGAGGATCCGCTCATCCATATCCTGCAGTTTCCCAATGTGCGGCGCGAACAATCGCCCGGCTTTCTCTTCGATGTCGCGCAAAATCTCATCGACGATTGCGGCCTGCGGTCTTGCGTTCCCGATGTCGACCCGGGCTGGATTGCCGACGACGAGCTCAACCGCAATGCGCCGGAATCCGTGGGCGGCATCGTCTGGACGCTGTGCAAATCCACCGCCCCGGTTCCCTCGACCGTACGCTGGGCGATCGCGGCGGTGCGGGCGGACCGGGCATGGGCCAGGTTCGGCACCACCGGCCAGGGGATTCTGGTCGGCCAGCCGGATACGGGCGTTGCCGATCATCGCGAACTGGACGGTTCGGTCGACCTTGCCAAAGGCACCGACATCCTGGCCGGGGGCGGCCTTCCAATCGATCCACTCGCCGCGTCGATGTCCTCGCCCGGTCATGGCACGGCGACGTCGAGCACGGTGGTGAGCCGCCCGTCACTGGCGATCGTCGGGACGGCGCCCGGAGCAACGCTGGTTCCAATCCGTTGCATCAACTCGGTTGTCATCGGCAGCGGCGCTGCCGTCGCCGCCGCCATCGACTATGCCCGTCTGGCAAAATGCAATGTCATCACGATGAGCCTTGGTGGACCGCTCGAAGGGGCGGATCTGCGGCGGGCCATCGAAAGGGCGGTCAAGGCGGATATGATCGTTCTGGCCGCGGCCGGCAACTGCATACCAACCGTGGTCTACCCCGCCTGGGACGCCAACGTGATCGCCGTGGCCGGCGTCGACATCAACGATCGGCCTTGGAAGGGATCGTCCCGCGGTCCCAAGGTCGACATTTCGGCGCCGGGCGAAAATGTCTATGTGGCGCGCCGGGCCAAGCCCTTGGATGCCGACAAGTCGGTCGTCGAGCCAGGCCAAGGCACGTCGTTTGCGGTGGCCCTGACTGCCGGGTGCGCCGCACTTTGGCTGGCCAGGCACTCTGCCGCCGCGGTCAAGGCCGAGGCTGCCAGGCGCGGCGTCAACGTACAGGAACTGTTCCGCGCCGCCGTCAGGAAGTCGGCGCGCAAACCCAGGAACTGGCCCAGCAGATCCATGGGCACCGGCGTGGTCAATGCGGAACAATTGCTGGCGCTGCCGCTTTCCGAGATACCGACGGCCGCTGCCGTGGAAAGCGCGCATCCCGGCCAGCCGATTCTTGCGGCGACATCCAGCCCGCAACGCTTTGTCGCGGAGGCAGGCTTTCTGGCGCTCGATCGCGGCCAGCGCGTCGACCCGAAGCGTGTTGGGGCACTCGAAAGCGCCGTGGCGCCGCGCCCCAGCCGGGCCCTTGCCGCAGCCACCGGCACGTCCGGCGCGGGAGCCGTGCTGCTCGACCGCGCCAGCCTGCCGAGGCCATCGGGACCGCTCACCGCTTTCGTCGGCCCGCGCACGCCGTCAGCCGGTTCGTCGCCGCGCCAAGGCTCCGCATCGGAAAGTGCCGCACCCCCGCCAATCACCGCCCAGACGATGCTCGCCCGTTCGGGCAAGAAGGACATGCTCGACCGTATCGAGAGTGTCTTGAACCGTCGCGAAACGGGTGCCGGCATCACCGAATCCACGCGCAAGGCCGGTCGCGCAATCATGGCCCAGGCCGAGGAGGTGGTCGACGCCTGGGCGAAGGGCACCAGCGTCGATGCCAGATCGGTCGGTGCCGCAAGAGCAACAGCCGAGGCGATCGTGCGGCTGACCGACCGTCCCGCACTCAGGGTCGTGGCCGGGATGGTCGACCCCAACGATCCGCAACTCGAGTTCTGGGCGGGTGATCTCGGTCCGCCGAGAAAGGCTCTCAAACCGCTCATCGATGCGGTTGGCCGCATCGATATCGACGAGGCAGGCGTCCATTCGCATGTCGGCACGGGCACGGTGATCGCCAAGGGCCTTGTGATGACCAATCGGCATGTCATAGAGGCGTTCTCCGAGCCGGTCCCGTCTTCCAGCGGACCACACCGGTTCATGCTCAGCGCGCCGGTGTCGATCTGCTTCGACGAGGCTGCAAAGGACGAGACGCGCCGGTTCGTCGTCAAGAGCGTGCTGACGGCGGGACCATGGCAGATCGGCCAGTTCGCCGATGTCGGCAAGCTGGACATCGCCGTCCTCGAGGTGGAAACGACGAACGCTTCCGGCGCCAGCCTGCCGGCGCCGGCGCCTTCCGGGCCGTTGTTCATGGAATCGGCCGAGCAATCCAAATTCATCGCTGTCGGTTACCCGGCAAAGCCCCGGCTGTCGGCTGCCATCGACCCCGACACTGGCGAGGTTTCGACCGATGTCTGGGACCGTTTCTGGGAGCTGTTCGGCGACCAGTACGGCACCAAATATGTCAGCCCAGGGCAGATCGTGAACAAGCCGGGCGAGATGGTCGGCGATCAGCACCGTTGGGCTTTGAGCCATGACGCCACGACCCTTGCCGGCAACTCCGGCGCTCCCCTGATCAGCCTCCGCAATCCCTATCGCGTGGGCGGCCTGCATTTCGGCGGGCAGACGCTGAGGCAGAACCTCGCCCACGATCTTGCCAGCATCCGCGGCGTTGTTGGCGGCGACAGGCAACTGCTTGACCTGAAGGCCTTTGGAGATTTTTTCACCGCCGCGTGACGCGGCACTTTTCGATCGGAGAAATTCCATGTCCGCGACTGAATCCGTGAACGTAAAATTGGATCGGCGACCCCGCCTCCGCGATATGCGGCGTCTGCGCGGGCCGGGGGCCGATGGCGCTCTCGAAACGCATATCCGCAGCGAGAGTGCGATGGTCGAGCGCGCGGCTCGGCCGCGCATGTCGTCGCCTCAGTCCTTTGCCGGACGTACAGGCTTCGATCGGACTTTCCTGTCCGGATTTCCAGTCGATCTGCCCAAGCCGGAGGGCCAGAGATCCCGCGATGTGACGCCAGTTGGCGGCGATGCCAGCGGCCGGCTCGATTATTCCAACTTTTCCGTCGTCATGTCCGCGTCGCGGCGCATGGCCATGTTCACGGCCGTCAACATCGAAGGCGCCCGCTCCGTTTCGATCGAGCGCGAGGACGACAAGTGGTCGCTGGACGGGCGCCTGCCGATCGAAGCGCAACTCGGCGAAGACCTCTATGCCGGCAATCGTCTCGACAGAGGACACCTCGTCAGGCGCGAGGATCCGAACTGGGGCGACAATGCCCTCGCCGCCAATGCGGATACTTTCCACTTCACAAACTGCGCGCCGCAAATGGACATCGTCAACCAGAAGACCTGGCTCGGACTGGAGAACTATATCCTGCAGAATGCGCGGGCCTGGGACGAGCGATGTTCCGTGTTCACCGGACCCGTCTTCAGCACCACCGATCTTCGTTACCGTGATGCGCTCATTCCGAAAGCCTTCTGGAAGGTGGTGTCGTTTCTCTCCGATGACGGCCGCCCGTCGGCAACCGCCTATCTGGTCGAGCAGGAAAAGGAACTGGGCCAGCTGGAGGCGGCGTTCGGCGCCTACAAGACCTATCAGCGAAGCGTCAAGCACGTCGAGCGGCTCTCCGGCCTCTCTTTCGGCTCGCTCGCCAACTTCGACGGGTTTTCCAACGACGAAGATATCGAGGGCGGCTTGTCCATTTCGTCGGAGATCAGGGTGCTGGGCGACGTACGGGTTTAGAGCGCGCTTTCAGGGGCAACATGGCCGCAAGGCAAAAGGGGGTAGCATGAAGAAGCTGGAAATGGTGGTGCTTCGCAGTAGCGCCCCGCGTGGCCTGGAGGCGATGGTCGCCGAAAGCACAAGCATCGAAGGTGGAGGTCTCGAGAGCCTGGAAGCCCGCGATCCGCAGCTGATCGCTGCCAGGCGTTTGCGTGCGACTGCCCATAGTCTGGAGGGCGTCGACGTTCAAGTGGACAAAATGAGTGCCGGCGATCGCCAGCGTTTTTCCGCCGATCCGACAGTGCTGTCGATCACGCCGAAGATGCCGGTCATGCTCATTCGGGCGTTCGCCGCGGCGAAGGCCGTGCCGAAGGCCACGACCGTCAGTTGGGGCATCGAAGCCGTTGCCGCGCCGACGAGCCCGTTCAGCGGCGACGGCGTCACGGTGGCAGTGCTCGATACCGGCATCGACAAGGATCACCCGGCTTTTGCCGGGGTTGATTTGGTCCCCCGCAACTTCATCGGTGGACCAAGTTTGGATGTGACTGACGTCGAAGGGCATGGGACCCATTGTGCCGGCATCATATTCGGCCGCGATGTCGACAACTGCCGGATCGGCGTGGCCAAAGGCGTCAAGCGGGCACTGATCGGCAAGGTGCTGGGGGAAGGCGGTGGCTCGTCCGAACAGATCGTACAGGCCATTCTGTGGGCCCAGCTCGAAGGCGCCAACATCCTGTCGATGTCGCTGGGCATGGATTTCCCAGGCTATCAGGAATTGCTGATGACCAAATACGGCTACAAGCCCGCGCAGGCAACATCGCTCGCGCTTGCGGGCTACCGGCTCAACACAAGGCTTTTCGACGAATTGTCGCGCAGCATGGTCGGTCACGGCGGGCTGATGGCCGGGCAGGTGGTAACGGCCGCCGCCGGCAATGAAAGCCACCGGCCGGACTACTCGATCATCGTCGCACCGCCGGCCACGGGAGAACGGTTCCTGTCGGTGGCGGCGCTTGGCCGCTTGAAAGACAAGACATACCGCGTCGCACCCTTCTCCAATGAAGGCGCGACGATAGCGGCGCCGGGGGAAGAGATCGTCTCGGCTCAGAAAGGCGGCGGTCTCGTCGCCATGAGCGGCACCAGCATGGCCGCTCCGCATGTTGCCGGGGTAGCGGCGCTGTGGGTGGAAAAGCTCAAGCAAGGCGACCAGTTCACCGCCACGAATGTCATCGATGGCATGACGGGGGCCGCGCTGGATCTTGCGCCACTGTCCAAGCAAGATGTCGGCTACGGTCTGGTCCAGGCTCCACAGAAATGAGACAATATGTGGGTCGGCTCACAATTTCTATACTGCGCAGGTGCCGGGAGACACCTGCAAAGGGGCCGGCGCTTTCTCGGGAAATTTTCATCGACGTTCTGATGGCCAAAGGTGTTCTCGTAGGTAGATAGACAGCGTCCGGGGCGGTTCGTGGTGGCAAAAAGGGATCCCATAGTCGACCTGACCATGTTCGTTATGCGCCGGGTTGGCGCCGATGACGACGAAACGGGGACCGGCCTGCTGGTTACGCCGCGCCTGGTCATGACCGCGCTGCATGTGGTCTGTCCTTTCGGGCCGGGCCGTGTGGTGCCGGCACATCATTCCCTACGGCTTTATGTCCGTTTCGAAATCGCATCCAGGTCGGTCCATGACGCGCCGCGATCCGTTGCAAAATTCTATCCAGCGCGGCTGGTGTGGCCGCCTGCCGGCACGCCGGCTGGGGTCGACTCCCGGGATATTGCGCTACTGGCTCTCGACAATGAGGGTCTGGAGGAGGGCGAACCCGGTTATCTGCCCCAGAACAGCGTCGATGATGCACGTGATCTGATCGAGCGGTACAACCTCGAAGACGCTACAAAACGAATACGCCTCGGTGTGGCAGGAAACGGGCCGCCTCAGGCAAAATTCATCGGCTATCCTGTTGGCGGAGATATCGTTCTGAGGGACGTGCTGAAGGCTATCGGCCAGGAGGGCATCCCGGCGGCAGTGCCTTTCAGCGGCACAATACCCCAGGCTGTGCCGACAGCCGCCGGCCTTATTTTTCTGAACGTGCTCCAGGTGTGGTTACCAACCCCGGAGGTGCAGCACCCGTATGCCGGCCTATCGGGTGCCTCCGTCTACCGCATGGACGATGCAGCGGGCTGTGCCGAAGTCTATGGCGTGCTCAACCGCGTGCTGTCGGAGAAGGCCGCGCAAGGATTGCTGACCATCGCGCCAATTCCTGCGTCCGCCGGATTTGCGGCGCTCGTGCCAAAACCGCCTGCCCTTGCGGACGAGGAGGATCCTTTTCAGCGTGCGCGCGATGTCATCCATCGCCTCGATCGAAGCGTGCCGGTTCAGATCTATCTCGACGGATTTCGCAACAAGCGTCCGCGCAGTTACCTCTATGTCTTCGTCACCACGCACTGGGACGGGCCGACCGCATTGTGCCGGCGGCTGCAAGAAGTCAGCAGCGAAGACAAGGAACCTATTTTCGACATACGCACCTTCGCGTCGGCGCCGCCGTCGATCACCATTCAGAGCATGAACGGTCCCACGGACTGCGACCGCCTGCTCGCCAAACTCGCCAAGGGGATTGGGGCGCGGGCGCCGGGCGAGGATTCGGCGCAGCCTTCCATCGCGGACAGGTTGGCGAGCGGCGCCGGCCCGCGCCTGTTGCTGTTCGATGTCGATGAGGCCCGGCTTTTCGATGAGGACACCGGCGAGCGGCTGGAGGGAGCCGTCGCCACCCTGCGGCAGTTGATGCAGGAAATCGCCGGCTGGGCAAAGCAGGAGCCGAAACCGCCGTCCGGAATTTCGTTCGAGCGCGACAATCCCGTGGTTGCGGTTCTGACGGTCTATGTATCGTCGCGGGAGACTCGCCAGGCTTTCAAACAAGCCAACGTCCTGGTCGAGCGTGCCATAGCCCTGTTCCAAAAGGAATGCCCGCCACCCGAGGGCATGCATTGCGAGGTCTATAACCAGCCCCTGGACGTGATCTCGTTCGACGACTTCCGCGACTGGTGCACCCAGCAGTTTCGCACGGTCAACTTTTCCAGCACGCTCGGCAACGCGATGGAGCCGCCGTTCACCGGCGGCGAGTTGCGGTTCGACTTTATCCAGAAGAGCCTCAGCGCTCTGAAATAGGACAGGAGACAACGATGATCGGCCTCGATCTTAATGAGAAGCTTCTCGAAAACAGGCTCGACGGCGCCTCTTTCGGCGGGCGCGGCACGGGTGTGAAAAAACGGCCATACCTGCCAGACGAAAGCCTGACGACAGCGGCGGCTCTCGCGGTCCTTCTGGGACAGCCCTTGCTGTTGAGCGGCTTGCCGGGTGTCGGCAAGACCGGTGCGGCCTATCACATCGCGTCCAGCCTGTTTGGCGAGGGCCAGGAGCCGATCCGCGTTACCGTCACCACGCAGACCACCGGCCGCGACCTGCTCTACAAGTTCGACCTTCTGACCCGTTTCCACGACAAGCAGCTTCCGTTGCGCCGGCTCGTGCGTTTCGAAGCGCTTGGGCGCGCCATCGTGACCGCCTGCGGCGGGAGCGCCTTGGTGCTGGACGCGGCCACGGATCAGCCGGTCACTGAGCCGTCGCGCATCGCCGCGATCGTTGGCGATGTTGTACGAGAGGACGGCCCGCTGCTGCTGCGCGATCTTTTTCAGCCCATGGAATGTCCGCCCGACAAGCCCCAGCCTTCGGTCGTGCTGATCGATGAAATCGACAAGGCACCGCGCGATACACCCAACGATCTGCTCGAAAGCTTCGAGGCGATGCGCTTCACCATCGACGAGCTTGGGTTGAAGATCGGCGCCAAGGATGCTGCCAAGGACGATGCCGAGCGTCGGCGCTCGCGGCCCGTCATCGTCGCCACCACCAATGCCGAAAACAATTTGCCGGATGCTTTTCTCAGGCGCTGCGTGTTCCACGAAATCGGCATGCCCGGAGAGATGCAGCTCAAGAAGATCATTTCAGAACATCTGAGGGCCATCGACAAGCTCGACGAAGCCAAGGCGGATGAATTGGCCAACGCGGCTTTCGCCGTCGGCGACCAAGTGGCCAAACGCATCAAGGGCTCGTCGCGGGGGGGGGTGCGGCCCGAGGCGATGATAACTTGGGCCGACCCGCGGGTCTCGGGGGCTGAGTCACATCTGCAGGTGAGGACCCCG